>DGQJ01000314.1:4720-13028 GCA_002389705.1 Bacteroidales bacterium UBA4417 | reverse complement strand
GGGCTTCGCAAAGGACAGACCCTCGAAAATATTACCCTCGAAGAAGCCATTAAACTCTTCGATTTCCCGCGGTTGTTAGGCCAGTTCGAAGATGCAGATGTTACCGTAGCCATAGGCCGTTTCGGGCCGTATGTGCTTCACCAGTCGAAATTCTGCTCGCTGAAAAGCACTGATGATCCGGCAACCATTACCATCGAAAGGGCTATTGAGCTGATTGAAGCCAAACGAACCGAAAATGCCAACCGTACTATAAAAACCTTCGCCGAAAGGCCTGACGTGCTGGTACTGAACGGTCGCTTCGGTCCATACATAGCCATTGGAAAAAACAATGTAAAAATTCCCAAAGGTACTGACCCGGCTACGCTGACACTTGAAGATTGCCTCAAACTTGCCGACGCACCTGCACCAGCCAAAAAGAAATTTGTACCTCGCGGTAAAAAATAATTAACTGTTTTTAAATTAAACACTCCCTAAACTGCCTGCGCCCATCCTGCGGCCTGTTTGCAAGCTTAAACTTATAACACAAATACATGCATATCTCCAGCTACTTTAAACCGGTTCAGGATATTATGCTGCCACAGGTTGCAGCGCATAAAGGTAAACGACTGGGAGAGGTTTTCGTGAAACATACGCCCGAAAACGGATTCCCCGAACTTGCGGATGTTGATATTGCAATTATAGGTGTTGACGAAGACCGCAATGCTGTTGATAACCAGGGCTGCGGAATGGCTTCGCTGAGNNTTAGCGTACGCGAATACCTTTACCGGCTTTTGCCGGGAAATTACAAAACAAAAATTGCTGACCTTGGCGATATCATGCGCGGCAACACTACTGATGATACTTATTTCGCTTTAACGGCTGTTGTTGAAGCACTGCTCGAACTCAGTATTANNGCCTTGCTCGAACTGAATATAGTTCCGCTGCTCATCGGGGGCGGGCAGGACTTAACCTACGCCATGTACAGGGCATACAAAAACCGCAAAAGCATTATCAATATTGCCGCCGTGGATAATATGTTCGACCTGGGCGAAAGCGAGGACAAGCTGAATTCGCGATCGTACCTCAGCCATATTATCCTTCATAAACCGAATTACCTTTTTAACTTTACCAATATCGGGTACCAGACCTATTTTGTTGAACAGGGTGCCATCGACCTGATGCATAACCTGTTTTTCGATATTTACAGGTTAGGCGTACTGCATGCCGATATTACCCAAACAGAGCCCCTGGTACGCAATGCCGATTTGCTATCCTTTGATATTTCGGCCATCAGGCAAAGTGATGCCCCCGGAAACGCCAACGCCACCCCCAACGGGTTTTATGGCGAGGAAGCCTGCCAGCTGATGCGCTATGCCGGTATGAGCGACAAGATTTCATCAGTTGGGTTTTTCGAAATGAACCCGGCACTCGACCGCAACGGGCAAACCGCCCATTTGCTGGCGCAGATGATCTGGTATTTTGTGGATGGATTCTATAGCCGGCAGGAAGATCATCCGTCGAACGGGGCCGAAAACTACATCCGGTACACGGTGCAGGTGAGCGATTTCGACGATGGCATTGTTTTTTACAAAAGCAAACACACTGAGCGCTGGTGGATGGAGATAAAATGCTCCGACAACATACGCGAAAAATACCGCCGCCATTACATAGTCCCCTGCGCGGCCGCCGATTACCAGACTGCCCTTGAAGACGAAATCCCCGACCGCTGGTGGCAGGCGTACCAGAAACTGATGTAAAAGAAGTGAATAGTGAATAACGAAGAGTGAATAATGGTTATATTTAACAACTATGCCACTCTTTAGCTTCAATTCAGCAATCCACATTCCGAAATCCGAAATCCAACATCCCTACTTCACCCTGCCCGGGTTGTTGCTCACAAACGCGCCCCATCCCGAATAGCTTTTGGTAGTTTCGCCCGGCGAACGCTGGAAATAATGGCAGCAAGCCACGGCTACAGCATCGGTTGCATCGAAATATTTGGGTTGTTCGGCTATGACCAATAACCTGTTTATCATCCCAGCAACCTGCTCTTTCGAAGCGTTGCCATGCCCGGTAATACTTTGTTTCACCTTGCGGGGCGAATATTCAAAAATGGGGATGTCGCGGTACAGTGCCGCAGCCATGGCCACGCCCTGCGCACGGCCCAGTTTGAGCATGCTTTGCACATTTTTACCGAAAAACGGTGCTTCCAGGGCTACCTCATCGGGATGGTAATGGTCAATAATGCCCAGCACTTTTTCGAAAATATGTTTTAGTTTCAGGGGCTGGGTGTCGAGGTGGTCAAGTTTAATAACATCGAGTGCTATCAGTTCAATTTTCTTACCTTTATCCGCAATTAACCCAAAACCCATAATGTTGGTTCCCGGGTCAATGCCTAGTATGATGCGATCGCTTGTCAAAGTGAATGAAAGTTATGTACTTATTTTATTGTAAGCCCCTGTTTTTATGCGTTTTGTAATCCTGCTGGCGATTGCTGCCCAATGTACCGGTAAACAGGTAAAACATGTTGTAAGCCAAAACCACGTATGGTGATTCTTACGTCAAAAGTACGAAAAACAATGGATATTGCCACGCGGCTGATAATTGCTGCCCTGGCGCTGACGTATATTTTTTACCGCATTTACACCCTCCCTGCCGGGCAGGTGAACACCTTTATTGATTCGGTGCTTCACCATAAACATGTGAATTACCTGGTTACTGCCCTGGTTTTGCTGATGATGATTAACTGGGCAACCGAATCGCTGAAATGGAAATTACTGATTGCACAATCCGAAAAGGTAACATTTTTAAACGCATACCAGGCTATACTGGGCGGCCTGGCAGTTAGTATTTTTACACCAAACCGGGTTGGAGAATTTTTAGGCCGCGTTTTTATCCTGAAAAAAACAGAACCTGTAAAAGCCATACTGCTAACGGTGGTAGGGAGTTTCAGCCAGCTGCTGGTAACCATTGTAGCCGGTACCGCTGCGTACCTGGTTTTTGCCCCGAAATATTTCCCGGGAGCTTTACCCGAAAGTTTTTGGCTGGTAAATGGTTTTTCGGTTACGCTGGTGATTATTTCCATCGTTATGTTGTTTGCCTTTTTCAATATCAGGGTGCTCCATTTTATTTCAATCCTGGTCCCTTTAAAATATTCGGAAAGAATCCGCAACAGCATTGATGCCATTGCCGGCTGCCCGAAACAGCTGCTGCTTAAAACGGTTTTGCTGAGCGCTTTCCGCTACCTGGTTTTTTCGATACAGTTTTTCCTTTCCATCAGGCTTATGGAACACAACTTTACGATTACCGAATGCCTGCTGGTAATCCCGGTTATGTACCTGGTGCTGGCCGCCATTCCTACGGCTGCGCTTACCGAACTTGGAGTGCGGGGTTCGGTAGCTGTATTTCTTTTCGGGCTGGTGGGTGGTGGCCAGGTGCAGGATGCCGGAACAGCCCTGGCAGTGGTTTCGGCAACAACCCTCATCTGGATTTTAAACATTGCACTGCCTTCGCTGGCGGGTGTACTGGTGGTTTCGAAGCTTAAATTTTTCGGGCGATGATTTGGATATCGGCAATACTTTGCCTGGCTTATGCCTTTTTGATTGCAGTTATAACAGCAGGCTGGTGGCGACTGAAAGCATTTAAAGCCGGCACAGCGGCAACAGCGGTAAAAATAAGCATTGTAGTTGCCGTTCGGAATGAGGAAACCAATATTGCAGGTTTGCTCGAAAGCATCCTGGCCCAGGACTATCCATGCGACAAGTTCGAAATTATCATTTCCGACGATCACTCAACAGATGCAACCCTCCGGCAGGTTGAAAANNGGTGAATTGATAGTAATTACCGATGCCGACTGCACAGCTGGCACCGCTTGGCTTTCGGAACTGGCAGCCTTTTATCAGCAACAAAAGCCGCAAATGATCCTGGGGCCGGTGCAAATGGCGGATGGCGGAAGTATTTTCGGCAAACTGCAGGCACTGGAGTTTACAAGCCTGATCTCGGTAGCCGCCGGTTCGAGCAATGCAGGGTTTCCATTGCTTGCCAACGGGGCAAATATCGCTTTTTCGCGGCAGGCATTCGAAAGTTGTGGTGGTTTCTCGGGCAATATGAACTATGCCTCGGGCGATGATATGTTCCTGATGATGCGCATACGCGAAATTTTTGGTAACAGGGCTATCAGGTTCCTCAAGTCGGGAAAAGCCATAGTGAGCACCCCAGCCATCCAGCACTTTAAACCTTTTGTACAGCAGCGCCTGCGTTGGGTTTCAAAGAGCCGCGGGTATACGGATGGAATAATTATTTCAACCTCGTTATTGGTATTCCTTGTTAATTTTTGGCTGGTGATACTGACGGTATGGGCGCTTATTACGCCGGGCGCATGGAAACCTGCATTGATGGTTTATGGGGTAAAAACACTGGTCGACCTGCCGGTTATGATCAGCTACAGCCGTTTTCAGCAAAACTGCCGCTTGCTCTGGTTTTTCCCGATCCTTGAAATATTGAATGCCGTTTATACTTGCTGCATCGGAATTGCCGGGAACCTTCGAAAATACGAGTGGAAAGGACGGGTGTTTTCATCCTTGAAATAAAGGAATCGTGCACCCGGAGCCATCTATACCGTCATAAAATTTTCGGGCCGGATTAACCTGGCAATAATTTGAACTGATTTATTTCCGCGAACACAATATATATAATTTTTTTTCATGCAATTTGAATAATTTCCTATTTTTGATCTTTATTGTTTGTTGTTTCACATTATACCTGTTCAATTATGAAAATGAAAATTTCAATTTTGTTTATTGCAATCCTTGTTCTTTTTTCAACAAATTTATCAGCCCAAAACACCAAAGTTGATTCAGCCAATTCACACTTACAAATTGAAAAAGGCATAGCTCTGTTTGATGAGGGAAAGTACGATGAGGCTCTTGCGATTTACAGTAAAGTAGACAAATGCGACCCTAACTACTGGTGGGCCTGCTACGAAACAGCTCTTTTGTTTTATAACCAGGACAAACTTGATGCAGCCCTGCAAATGTGCCGCGAATCGGGAAACCTGAACCCTGAGGACGTAGCAACCATAGCATTAACCGGTAGCATTCTCGATGATATGGGTAAAACAGCCGAAGCCATCGAGGTGCTTAAAAAAGCGTTGACAACCAGGCCCTACAACCGCAGTTTGCTTTATAACCTGGCAGTAAGTTATTTAAATGCCGGTGAGCTCGAAAAAGCTGAAGAAACAGCAATCCGCAATATCCGGATAAATCCCTACCATAAAAACAGCCACCTGCTACTGGCCAAAGTCAATTTTTATATGGGGCGCATTGCACAGTCGTACCTGGCATATAACATGGCAATACTGCTGAATCCACAGGTAAGCTATCTGAACGAATTTGAAAAAGCCATCAGCGGTAAACTCGATTCGCTCTGCAAACCTTATAATTATCCTTATCCTGCAGGAACAGACCACCGCAACTGGGACGAATGTGCCTGGTTCCTGAAGTCGGAAATGGCATTTAATTCCAATTTCGATTATGATTACAAGATCAACTTCCTGACAACACGTCAATCGCTGATGCTGTTCCGGAAACTGGTATTCTCACCCTCCGATACTTCAATTTACAGCCAGTTCTATGCCCGGTTTTTTACCGAAATGTCGAAGAATAATTACACCGAAACCTTTTTTTATTATACCCTTAAAAATACCGGGAATAGTACCGTAAATGCATGGTACGAAAAAAATGCTACCAAAAATGACGAGTTTGTTAACTGGGCTCAAACCATTCTTAACAACTGGAGAAGTTATGGCTTTTCGACCCGCAATGAAGCCGACCAGGTAAAAACCTTTCATTTTAACGACGACGGGAAACTGGTTTCACTTGGTACGATAAAAATTTCACCGGCTGAAATGAAATACGGCCCGTGGATTACCGTAAATACTGATGGATGGATAGAAGAAAAAGGACCTTATGTTAACGACAAACTCGAAGGCGAGTGGGTGTTGTACTGGCCTAATGGTGCGATAAAACAAAAACTCCCCTTTCGCAATGACCAGCTTGATGGCGTTGTTCAAACTTTTTATCCCAATGGCGCAAAGTCAGGGATATATTCTTTTGTAAACGGGAAGAAAGAGGGTTTGCACGAAGAGTTCACACCTTCAGGTAGGATATTGTCGCGCATCAGCTACAAGGATGGTAATTTGCAGGGTAAAAAAATCAATTACTACTATAACGATGGCTATATGCGCGAAGCGGATTATGCCGGCAATAAACTAGAAGGAAAGATTATAGAAAAATGGCTGAACGGAGCCATGAAATCAGAATATAATTTTCACGACAGCCTAATTGAAGGACCTTATCGTACCTGGTATTCAAATTCACAAACCGAATCGGAAGGCAATTATACCGCTGGTATCGAAACCGGGAAATGGGTTACTTACTACGAAAACGGGTCGAAACAAGTTGAAGGCGTTTATGACGCCAAAGGAAAACTCACAGGCAAAAAAACGGTATATTTTAGAAATGGCAAAATTGAACGGGTAGATTCACTGTATGTTGACGAACTGCTGAACGGGGAACAGGTTTCGTACTTCGAAAACGGGGCTTTGCGCAGCAAGTTAGCGTTTAAAAATGATATGCCGGTGAAACTTGAGGTTTTCGATCAGAACGGTAAAAATATTTATACAGCCCATGATGCAAATGGTGAAATGGTTTACAGAACTTACTATCCTGACGGAATTCTGGAGATGGAAGGCCTGTTAAAAGAAAACAAACGGCATGGGAAATGGAACATTTACTATCCGCTTGGCAATATTGCCCAGGAACTTCAATACAAACTTGGAGAGCAAACCGGGCTGCAGAAAAAATACCACGAGAATGGCATGCTTAAAGAAGAGTATTACTGCGACAGTAATAAATTAAATGGGTCATACAGAGAATATTTTTCGTCGGGGAAACTGAAAACCAGCGGTGGTTTCCTGAACGATAACCAGGACGGCCCATGGATTACTTATTACAGCAACGATACGGTAATGATGAAATATTTTTATGCTGATCACTTTGTAGCCGGCCGAAAATTTTCATACACCCCCGACGGGAAACTTGATTCAGAAGAAATTTATAACGAACAAGGAGAATCGATTCGCGGGCTAATTTACGACGAATCAGGAAAAACCTTACAAGACCTGAATTATGAATATGATAGCGTACAGTTCACCTTGCAATATCCTTCGGGAAAAATGCGATTAAAAAAAATCATTGTCGACCACAATCCAAACGGATCAGTTGAAAGTTACCTACCCAATGGGAAACTCCTGAGCACTAAGCCCTATGTTTATGGACTGGCAAATGGCGTTGGGAAAAACTGGGATTATAATGGCGACCTGAGCCTCGAAATGCCTTATACAATGGATAAGGTTAGTGGACTGATGAAAGGATACCGGGAAGGGAAATTATGGTATACCGATTCCTACGAATCTGATAAATCGGAAGGTTATTATTACGATTATCATGTTAATGGCGCAATAGCCAGCAAAGTACCCTTTACCAATGATCAGCGGCATGGCATTGCCGAATATTATGCCCCCGACAGTTCATTAATGTATCGGTTTACTTATTTCGAGAATGTGCTCAAATCCTTTTCTTACAAAAATGCTACCGGAAAATTTGTGCCCGAAAAGCCAGTTACACTCGAAACCAGCCAGGTTATATGCTACTATCCAAATGGGAAGGTATCGGCCCGCATCAGCATGAAAGAAGGTGTATACCACGGGCCATTTATCACTTATTACCCCAACGGGAAAATTATACAGGAAAAAAACTTTGTAAAAGGAGACCTGGAAGGCCCTTGTAAATATTATTATGCAAACGGTAAGCTGAAAGAATTCATCAATTACCATAATGATGAAAGACAAGGCGTTTATGAGCGCTACTACGAAAACGGGCAGAAACATGAGTCGGGCCAGTATATAGCCGGACAGTCAATGGGTGAATGGAAAATATACAACCAGGCCGGGAAACAGGTTAATACAGTGTACTACAGCAATAACGAAATCTATGACTTTAAATAAGCCGGCATCCCTGCAACTCATTATTTTCAGTTTTCTCGTATGTTGCCTGGCCATACCTTCAGCGGCCCAACCTGAAGCAGATCTTGAACGTTTTCGGGCAAAATACCCGGGTAGTTTTTATATCACTGAAACTGACAGCCGTGATGTTACTTTTCAATTTGGTAAAAACGGCCAGCCACAGATAACTATAACCGATTATAATTCGTTGTTTGTACTTACTGAAAACGCAACCAACCTTTCGGAATCAAAAGAATATTTTAGTTC
>DGQJ01000314.1:2324-4683 GCA_002389705.1 Bacteroidales bacterium UBA4417 | reverse complement strand
GTAGCAAAGGGCACACGGCTGGTAACCACTTCCACTACAGTAAACACCGATCCGTATTTCCCGATCGTGTTTTATTTCGGAAACCACACTCCTGTTGATCAGGTGCAATTAACACTCACCCTGCCTGCGGGTGTTGATATTTCGTACCATATGTTTGGTTACGATACTACCTGTGTAAAATTTACACAAACAAAAAAGGGGCGTAACATTATTTACCAATGGAGCGGAAACAATCCCAAAAGCTATATCGGCGATGAGCTTGCACCATCTTTCAGGTACTATATCCCGCATATAATAATCAATATTGCAGGGTATACCTGTAACGGTAAATATACCCGCGTGTTAAAATCGCTAAAGGACCTATACGACTGGGATTATTCGAACATAAGCCGGGTAAATTCGAACATTTCACCCGAAATAAAACGCCTTGCCGATTCCGTTTGTGCCGGCTCAGCCACTGATCGCGAAAAAGTGGCCCGGATTTACCGGTGGGTTCAGCAAAATATAAAATATGTTGCCATCGAGGATGGTGATAACGGGCACGTACCGCGCGAAGCTGCACTGGTTTTACAACGCCGGTATGGCGACTGTAAGGATAAATCAAGCCTGCTTACGGCCATGATTCGCGCTGTTGGCTTAAAGTCGGGTCTGGCATGGCTTGGTACACGCGATCTGCCTTATAAATACTCGGTTTTCCCTTCAATAAACAACTCAAACCATATGATTGCAGTTTGGTGGGACGAAAACAACAACCCTGTTTTACTCGACGGAACTACACTGTTTCATGCCCTCGGCCAGGTTCCTTCATCCATACAGGGGAAACAGTGTATTATTGAAAAAGGGGCCGGCGATTTTATGCTTTACAATATTCCGGTTGCTACACCCGACCAAAATGTTACTTCTGATACCGTTTGGATAAAGGTTGAAAACGGGATGCTTAAAGGTAAAGGAACCGCCTTTTTTACGGGCGAAAGCAAACCATTACTGCTGGCCTTATTCGAGAGAACTGATTCGAGCCAGTATAAAAACATTTTGTATAAACACCTTCCGAAAGCAAGTAATAAATGTAATTATACAGATGTTCACCCCTCCGATCTGAGAAATATTGAACAGCCGTTAAGAGTTGCCTATAATTTTGAATTGCCGGATTACATCACGGCCAACGGAAACTCGGTTTACCTGAATATGAATGTTGAGCGGTTTTTAGGGGATGTGCAGGTTAAAGCTGACCGCTGGTTACCCCTGGAGTTCGATGAGCCAGGCATACACCGGTATGTATGCATCCTCGAAATCCCCGCGAATACTGCGGCTGGCAGCCTGCCCGAAAGCACTTCATTTAAGAACCCGGATTTCAGTTTCAGCCAGCAATACTCGCAACAGGGAAACACCATTATGCTTTGCAGCGAAATTATCAACAATGGCCTGCTTGTTGAGGGCGAACAAATTTTGCCGTTTGCAAACATGTTGGCCAAACTGAATAAAGCCTATAAAAAATCAATCGTACTGACTAAGAAATAATTCATTACCAAAAAATATAAAATTTACCTGTTATGAAACATCTTCTGTTTATCACACTTGTTATTATTCCTCTGCTTCTCAGCGCCCAAAAAGAATTCGAAAACTATACCTGGAATACCATACCGGCCCAACACCAGTCAGATACTATCAAAAGTGTTGATGGCACCGTGGTATTACTCGAACGACGCGTAACCGAAGTTTACCTGAATGAGAAAGATATTTTCGAGGAGATATATGTGTTTCATAAAAAAATTAAAGTCGAATCGCACCAGGCAGTTGATGAACAGAATAAAATCTATATTCCGGTTAAGGATGTAATTGATATCCTCAGGATTGAGGCCCGCTTTATTTCCCCAAACGGGAAAATAACAAGCCTGAAAAATGAAAGCATCAAAGAGGTAGAGAATCTCGAAAATAACGGGAACTTTAAAACATTTGCCATTGAAGGTGCCGAGGTAGGCGGGCAGATAGAGTATTATTATATCCTCAGGAAGAAACTAAGCACCTACGGAACCGTATTTGTGCAGGAAGATGTCCCGAAAGGAGATGTAGCCATAGTGTATTCGTACCCCGTAAAATTAGGTTACCTTATAAAAAGCTACAACGGTTTTCCTGACTTCTCGCGTACCGAAGAAAAGGAAAAAATATACCTGAAAGCCAATGCCGGCTACATTCCTTCTCTGAAATCGGAACTCTATGCTTATTACAAAGCAAACCTTCAGCGGTACGAATATACCCTGGCATATAATAGCTATGCCAGTGCATTGCGCACCTATTCCTGGGCCAAGGCATGTAATGTTATATACGAAAACCTTTACCCGCTGAAGAAAAATGAAGAGTC
>DGQJ01000314.1:0-2304 GCA_002389705.1 Bacteroidales bacterium UBA4417 | reverse complement strand
AAATACAATGCAGTAAGGCTGTTTGCGGCACTATTCAGGGCAGCGGAAATTGATTTTGAACTGGTGATGACCAGTGATATGGAAGTTACGCCTTTCGATCCTGAATTCAACAGTTATAATTATCTTGACGAATACCTGCTTTATTTCCCTTCCATCCGTGCATTTTTAACTCCTGATGACCCGGCGTACCGGTTGGGTATGATACCGGGTAATTACCAGGGTGGATATGGTATTTTTATGCATCCCATCAATTACAATGAGAAAATAAATACCCTCGCATACGATATCCGGCAAATTCCACAGGCTACCTGTTACAACAATACTGACTCGCTGTTCCAGGTAATAACAGTCGACCTCGACCAGGATGAACTTAAAGCAAAAACCCGGCGGACTTTTTACGGCGATATAGGCCGGAGTTTCCAGGCCTTCTGGCAATTTACACCACAGGACAAAAGGGAGGATCTGATGAAAGTGGTATTCAATATGGGAAGTGAGAATACACGCATTGATTCTTATAAGGTAAGCAACGAGTTACCCGAATACATAGGGCTGAAACCCATTAGCTGGGATGTTGAAAGCACGGCAACTGCCCTGGTTGAAAATGCAGGCGACGATGTTATTGTTAAAATTGGCGAAACCATCGGAACCCAGTCTGAACTTTACCAGTCGACCAGCCGCAAATTGCCCATAAAAATTGACGTCCTTCGAAATTATTACCGGAAAATCATTTTCAATATCCCCGATGGATACGTGGTTACCAATCCTAACGACCTGAATATGCATGTTGAAATGAAAAACAACGGTAAAACCAGTTGCATTTTTACCTCTGAAGCCAAATTGCAGGACAGGCAGCTAGTAATCATTTCAACTGAATATTACTCCGAATCCGACTACCCGGTTTCGAGGTATGAGGAATTCAGAAATGTGATAAACGCATCGGCTGACTATAACAAGAAAACCCTGGTAATCAGGAAAAAGCAATAAAAGGCCAGGCTAAAAAACCATTTTTATTTTAAATTCCCGTGTTGGCAAAGCAGAATAAGCAATGCACTTTTATTGCTTTTGAAGCTCTCTTCGTTCAACTTTAGTACCTTTGCACTTTTAAAACTGAGGCTAAAAACAACGATAATTTATCCCTATACTTATGTTCCCAACAGTAAATCCTACCACAACCGCTTCGTGGAAAGCGCTTGTAGCATATTTCAAAACCTTCGGAGGCACGCAGATGAAGGATCTTTTTGCCAATGATCCGAAACGTTTTGAAAAATACTCCGTTAAATTCGAAGATATCCTGGTCGATTTTTCAAAAAATATTATCGACGACAAGGCTTTCGGGCTCCTCATGCAACTGGCCCGTGAATGCGGACTGAAAGATGCCATAGCCAGCCAGTTCATCGGCGAAAAAATCAATAAAACCGAAAACCGCCCGGTGCTTCATACCGCGTTGCGCAACCGCGCCAACACCCCGGTGTACGTTGATGGTAAAGATGTGATGCCCGATGTGAACCGGGTACTTGAACAAATGAAGATATTTTCGGAAAGCATAATTTCGGGCACCTGGAAAGGTTACACCGGCAAACCGATTTCTGATATTGTAAATATTGGCATCGGGGGCTCCGACCTCGGCCCGCTGATGGTTACTGAAGCGCTGAAACATTACCGCCAGGAAAACATCAAACTTCACTTTGTATCCAACGTGGATGGCACGCATATAGCCGAAACACTCAAACTGGTAAACCCCGAAACCACCCTTTTCATTATTGCCTCCAAAACATTCACTACCCAGGAAACCATGACCAATGCCGAATCGGCCCGGAGCTGGTTCCTGGCACAAGCCAAAGATCCCGAGTTTGTTAAAAACCATTTTGTAGCCCTCTCAACAAATGCAAAAGAGGTTGCTAAATTTGGTATCGATACCAAAAATATGTTCGAATTCTGGGATTGGGTTGGCGGCCGTTATTCGCTCTGGTCGGCAATCGGACTTTCCATTGCGTGCGGCATTGGTTACCGGAATTTTGAAGAATTGCTCGAAGGTGCTTTCGCGATGGATAAACATTTCGAAACAGCAGAATTCGAAAACAACATCCCGGTAATCCTTGCTCTGGTTGGTATCTGGTATAACAATTTCTACGGCGCCGAAACCGAAGCCATTCTGCCATACGACCAGTACATGCACCGTTTTGCAGCTTATTTCCAGCAGGGGAATATGGAGAGCAACGGCAAATACATCGACCGCAACGGCAAAAAAGTTACCTACCAAACCGGCCCTATACTTTGGGGCGAACCCGGAACCAACGGGCAGCA
>DGQJ01000255.1 GCA_002389705.1 Bacteroidales bacterium UBA4417 | reverse complement strand
GTAACCGTGTTGAAGTCCCTGTAAATGGCATTTATAATGCGCCTGGCAACATGTTCGAGCAGGTGCGAGTGTTGTTCCATTTCGTGCCTGATAAGCGCGTAAACCGCCTGGTAATTCACGGTATGCTTAAGCTCGTCACTGGATTCTGATTCTGTTGTGTCAGCCGTAAGCCAGGCATCAACCGTAAACCGGGTGCCAATTACACGCTCTTCCTTAAAGCAACCGTGGTAGGCAAAAAAATCCATGCCTTCTATTTCTATAAGTCCCATTTTTAACTTATTGTTTGTTGGGTAAATGAAGTGTTCATAGCCTGAAATTCTGCTTCCTGAATTATTCGGGTTTAACTGCAACAGGCGGGTACAAAATTAGTTGTATTCAATGAATTTAATAGCCAATTGCATTTTTCTTTATGCGCTGCCAGTAATATCGTTATTCCTGTTGTTACTGGCTGTTCACCTATTCCTAAAAAAATCTACCTTTGCAAATTATTCCATTTTTTAAGGTTTTAAATGCTTGATCAACATGACAGACGAAACAAAAACCAATGCATCAGAAGAAAAAGTATCTCTGAATTTTATTCACCAGATCATTGAAGATGAGCTCTCGAAAGGTAAAAATGCTGGTCGGGTACACACCCGTTTCCCGCCCGAACCCAACGGCTATCTTCATATCGGTCATGCCAAAAGTATTTGCCTTAACTTCGGAACGGCTGCCAAATACAACGGTTTAGCCAACTTAAGGTTCGACGATACCAACCCGGTGAAAGAAGATACTGAATATGTCGACAGCATTATGGAAGATGTTCGCTGGCTTGGTTTCGACTGGGACGACAGGCTTTTTTATGCTTCCGATTATTTCGATCAGCTTTACACCTGGGCATTGCAAATTATTAAAAACGGCAAAGCTTATGTGGATGATCTGAACGCAGAACAGATAAGTGAATATCGCGGAACTGTTACCCGCCCGGGAAAAGAAAGCCCTTTTCGCAACCGTTCAGTTGATGAAAACCTCGATCTTTTCACCCGAATGAAAAACGGGGAATTCGAAGATGGATCAAAAGTATTGCGTGCCAAAATTGATATGGCTCATCCCAATATGCTGATGCGTGATCCGATTATGTACCGCATTATTCATACCGATCATCACCGCACCGGCGATAAATGGTGTATTTACCCCATGTACGATTATGCACACGGACAAAGTGATTACCTGGAGGGCATCACGCATAGCATCTGTACACTAGAATTTGAGGTGCACAGGCCCCTCTACGAATGGTATCTTGACCAGGTAGCCGAAGGTGAATACAGGCCCCGGCAAATTGAATTTGCACGCTTAAACCTCACTTATACCGTAATGAGCAAGCGCAAACTGCTTCAGCTAGTGAACGAAAATTATGTTACCGGCTGGGACGATCCGCGTATGCCTACCATCTGCGGGCTTCGCAGGAGGGGCTATACACCCGAATCGCTGCGCAACTTTGCCGAAACCATTGGTATTGCCAAGCGCGATCAACTGATTGATGTGGCCTTGCTCGAATTCTGTGTGCGCGAGGACCTGAACAAACGCTCCAACCGAGTAATGACTGTACTCAACCCGGTTAAACTGGTGCTCGATAACTACCCCGATGGAAAGGTTGAAGAACTTGAAGCCATCAATAACCCTGAAGATCCTTCAGCAGGATACCGCAAGGTGCCTTTCTCGAAAGAGCTTTACATTGAGCGCGATGACTTTATGGAAAATCCCAGCGGCAAGTTTTTCAGGCTTAAGCCAGGTGGAGAAGTACGGTTGAAATACGCTTATATCATTAAGTGCGAATCGGTTACCAAGGATAACGAAGGAAATATTACCGAAATCCATTGTACTTACCAGGAAGATACACGCAGTGGAATGCCCAACAGCAACAAGAAAGTTAAGGGTACGCTTCACTGGGTTTCGGTGGCGCATGCTGTTCCGGTTGAGGTTCGGCTTTACGATCGCCTTTTTGCTACCGAAACACCCGAAAATGTAGAAGAAGGTCATGACTTTAAGGAAAACCTGAATCCTGATTCACTGAAAGTTATAATGGCTTATGCCGAAAAGTCAGTAACCAATGCCCGATCCGGCGACAGGTTCCAGTTCGAACGGCTCGGATATTTCTGTGTTGATCCCGACAGTACTCCCGGCAAGTTGATTTTTAACAGGACTGTAGCCCTCAAGGATACCTGGTCAAAATCGCAGCAGCAATAAATTCCTGTAAAAGGACGCGGTTAAAGTTTTTTTTATCAGCAACCTGTTTCAGTCTGCAACTGAGCACCCGAAAATCTTTTTTTAGAAAAAATGGTTGTACAATAAAAAAAATTTTAATTTTGCACCCTCTAAAGAGAAATTGTCTGATGGTGTAACTGGCAACACGTCTGATTCTGGATCAGAAGAGTCCAGGTTCGAGCCCTGGTCGGACAACCTCAAAAAAAGCCTGGCTTTTGCCGGGCTTTTTTCTTTTCTACCGGAAATTCACAAAACCTGTCCCCAAAACACCTCTTTTTTTTCGTTACCCAAAATCTAAAATAGACCCGCGGATGGCGTTGAGAATCAATAAAATAAACCGGCTAAAATTTTTGTAACTTCAATATTGACGGGCATTTTAAGTCGCTGAGATTTCAATAATTATTGAGACATGTGTAACAGGCTTCATTTTTTTAATTTTAAAACCGTTAAAATTTCGCATAGTGTCTTCTCTGAAAAAGGGATATCAGTACATGAATACTGGTTTAATAAAAATTCAGTTTTCGGACTTTTAACTTCAGTATACATATAAAAAATAAAATATATGATTGCAAGGAGTATATTAAAAAAGGTTGCCAGGGAAGAGCAACCTTTTTAATTTTTGCGGTGGGACTAAAAAATTGGGTTTACCAAATTTTTACGCGGAGGTTTTCCGGCCGCCACATGGCATCGCCTTCCTTAACTCCGAAAGCTGCATAAAATTCGGGCATATTTGCCAGCGGGCCGATAACCCTGTATTTTGCCGGCGAGTGCACATCGCTTTTCACCTGGTTGGCCAGTGCCTCAGGTCGCATGTTTATCATCCAGGCCAGTCCATACGCCAGGAAAAACCGCTGATCGGGTTTCATACCTGCAATTTCCTGGTTGCTTTTAAATTGTTTCGTTTTTTTGAAAGCTTCAAATCCCATGCTGATCCCGGCAAGGTCGGCAATATTTTCGCCCTGTGTGCTGCTGCCGTTTATGTGAAGTTTGTCAACCGGGTTATATTTGTCGAACTGTTCAACGATCAACCTGGTTTTGCTGAAAAATTTCACACTGTCGCTGCTGGTCCACCAGTTGTTCAGATTTCCTGCTTTATCGTACTTCGAACCCTGGTCGTCGAATCCATGCGTAATTTCGTGGCCAAAGGTAGATCCGCCAATAATAGAGTAGAGTAGGGCATCATCGGCAAGTACATGTTCGTATCCAGGTACCAGTATGTTGCATCCCGGAACACAGATCTCATTATTGGAAGGATTGTAGTAGGCGTTGTAGGTTTGCGGAAACATGCCCCACTCTGTTCTGTCAACCGGCTTTCCATACTTGGCAATCATATAATTAAAACGCCATTGTTTTGTGCTCACCACATTTTTGAGGTACGAGTTACGGTCAATCTGCACACTGCTCATATCTTTCCAACGATCAGGATAACCAACTTTCATCACGATCCCATTGAGCTTATCTATTGCTTTATCCTTGGTAACAGGGCTCATCCAATCCAGGTTTCTGATTCTTTCGGCGTACACATCGCGGATGGCATTCCCGATTTCGAGCAGTTTTTCTTTAGTACCCGCCGGCAGGTATTCTTTTACATAAACCTGCCCGATCAATTCGCCTAGTGACCCGTTGGTTTCTTCTACAACCCTTTTCCAGCGTGGCTTGGGCTCCTCAACACCTTCAAGTGTTTTAGAGAAAAAAGCAAATGTTTCCTGAAACGTTTTGTCATCCATATATTCGGCGAGGTTGCTGAAAAGATGAAATTTCAGGTAATTCTTCCAGTCGGTAACCGGGAATGTTTTTAACAGGCCATTCATTGCCGTTATAAAT
>DGQJ01000063.1 GCA_002389705.1 Bacteroidales bacterium UBA4417 | reverse complement strand
GGTAAAGTGCTGTATAGCCCCGGTCTGACAAAAGTACAGGACGGGATCACCAGCGATTCGAAACCTCCCCACGAAACAGCCATCCGCCAGTAAGTAAGGCTGTTGCAAAAAGCTTCAATAGCTTCGGGGGTAGAATCGGCTTCGATGGTAAACAAACCAGTGCCTTTTGCCATTTGGCGGGCTGCAAGCCCGTACTGATCATTTTCCGCAAGCATCGGGTAATAAATATGTTTGATTTTTGGCTGGGATTTCAGGTACGTTAACACTTGTTGCGTTACCCGGCTCACATGTTCCATACGTACAGGCAAAGTACGCAACCCCCTTAAAATCAGCCATGCATTAAAAGGCGAAATGATTCCGCCCAGCGTAAGGAACTCGTTTGCAAATAGTTTCTGCATCAACGCTCCCGATCCGCATACCACACCGGCAACTACATCACTATGGCCACCCAGGTATTTTGAAGCCGTGTGCACCACCAGGTCGATGCCTGATTTTATTGGCTGCTGAAATAAGGGTGTAGAATAGGTATTGTCAATTATTGTTACAATTCCACGCTGGCGGGCAAAATCGCTAATGGCTTTCAGATCCTGGATCTCAAAAGTCCATGAGTTGGGACTTTCGAGGTAAATTACTGTAGTTTCGGGTCTTACTGCACTCAAAATTTCTCCGGTATTCCGTCCATCGGCCATGGTAACCTGTACGCCAAACTTAGGCAGGATATTGGTATTCAATAAGGTATTTGTCCAGGAATAAGGATTGCGCACACATACCAGGTGATCACCGGTTTTAACATTGGCGAGTATGGCCGACGAAATGGCGGCCATTCCACTTCCAAAGGCGAGGGCTTCGTCGGCTCCTTCGAGCGCTGCAAGTTTGCGGCATAACAGGTTTATGGTGGGGTTGTTGCCACGCGAATAAATCAGGTTTTCTTTTTCATCCGAAATGGCGTTCCGGAACTGCTCAACCGTTTTGAAATAGAAATTACTGGTTTGGTAAATAGGAGGTGTAACCGGGCTCACCTGGTCGGTCTCATTNNAATTTGTTTTACAGCTTTATACGTTTAATTACGCCAGCAAAAGTTTAGTACGGCAAATGTAAAATTAAATGTTAATTTTGCAGCCTGAAATCAAAACTAAGGTTATCAACAATAGAATGTTAAAAAATGTGGGACAAACTTGTTTTGTTTCAATTTTTTAGCGTAAATTTGCACTCATTTTTGAGAAAAACGCACATTTAATACATAAACTAATGAGTAAGAAGGAGTTAATTCAGTACGTTGAAGAGCATTTTGTAGCAAAGAATGATTTACCCGCATTTAAAGCTGGTGATACTATTACAGTACACTACAAAATTAAAGAAGGTGAAAAAGAACGTATCCAGCTTTTCCAGGGTGTGGTTCTGCAGCGTTCAGGCGAAGGAGTTACTGAAACGTTCACAATTCGTAAAGTTTCGGGAACTATTGGTGTTGAAAGGATTATTCCTGTTTGCTCACCATTTATTGATAAAATTGAAGTGAACAAGCGTGGTGCTGTTCGCCGTGCCAGGATTTTCTACCTGCGCGATCTCAAAGGTAAAAAAGCCCGTATCAAAGAAAAACGCAAATAATACGCTTCGGTGTAATTTATATAAATCAGGTTGTTCTTCGCAGGACAGCCTTTTTTTGTTTATGCTTGTCGAAACTGGCACTCCCTTTTTATCTTTTCAAATTTAATTTCAAATTACACTTTTTACCAGGGTTTTATAAATGAGTTTAATTTTAGGCTAAAAAGCATTTTCTTGCCATGCATCTTGATTTGATTTAATAATTCCATTACTTTTAATGAAAATTATAAATGGTGCTTTTATTAAATTACTATCCGAAATAACTTTATGCAGGAAGGATTAATTCCAAATGTATCAGTCGATTGTGTTGTTTTTGGATTTGATTTTACAAATCTGAATGTACTTTTAATCGAGAGGAATTTTACAGACGAGGGCATCGATTACGCGGATCTAAAACTCCCTGGCGACCTGATGATGCTTGATGAAGACCTGGATGATGCAGCCGCACGCGTGTTGAAAGAAAATACAGGGCTCAGCAATATTTACCTGAAACAGTTTAAAAGTTTTGGTTCGCCCGACCGGCTGAAGAAAAAACCGCGCGACCTGGTGTGGCTACGCCAGATCGACCACCCGGAAGAACATGTGATTACCGTTGCATATTATTCATTAATAGATATTTCGGAAAAAAGAAATGATGAAATTATACTCAGTGACAATGCCAGCTGGTACCCGGTACATGAACTTCCCGACCTGGTAATGGATCATGCCGAAATTATAAAGTCGGCACTCGAACATTTGCGTATAGAACTATTAAACAAACCGATTGGCTTTGAACTGCTGCCCGATAAGTTCACGCTTTCGCAGATGCAGAAATTGTACGAAGTAATTTTGGGTACTACTTTCGATAAAAGAAATTTCAGGAAAAAGATTTCGAGTATGAAATACCTGATTCCGCTCGACGAAAAACAGGTTGGGGTTGCCCATAAACCGGCCCGGCTTTATATCTTTAGCCGCGAAGTGTATTCAAAAACCAGGAAGGATAATTTCGATTTTTCTGTTTAAATGCCTGATCAAATCAGTGCCTTACCTGAATTAGCAAATTTCGAGGATCTGCATTGTGGTGCCTCGGAACGAAAAAGTATCGCCGGCTTTGAGGTGCTGCATTGCGGCTACCAGTGGTACAACCGGCGAAACCACATAATAAACAATCCCGTCGAGATCAATTTTCCCGATTCCTGATGCAATGTAAAGCGTTTGTGTACTTAATTTTACAAGGGCACCATGCTCTACCCGGGTGGAAACCTGGCCGGGTTTCAGTTGCCTTAAAATCTTAATATCTTCTTTTACCACAGCCAGTTGCTGTGCCAGCATATCACGTTTTCGCATCATCTGTGCCCTGAAAGAATCGTACCTGTCGCGCGGGGCACCATAATCGTTGGCACTTTGCTGCGCATCCTCCATGGCGGCCATAATATTAACTTCGGTTTCCTCCTTTAACGCGATACACCTGGCCTGTAAAGCTTCTTTAATGCTGATATTCAATGACATTGTGAACCAACTTAATAATTTTGACTTTATGGTTTAAACGCGTAAAGTTAATTCTTTTCACATATGCTCTATTCCTGCAGTAATAATTTGAATATGGGCACAGGCGATTACCGCCTGAAATTTTCAATTAGTACTTGTTAAATAAACTTGTTTCGTGTAGGTTTGTACGATTAATAACCTGCTATTCATTTAAAAATCAACTGGAATTCAAATTTTACTGTTGCCGATGCTTATTTTTTACCGCCCATTTACCGATCCCTATCTTAACATTGCAGCCGAAGAGTATTTCGTGAAAAATGCAACTGATGACATCTGTATGATATGGATCAACGAGAAATCGGTGATCATAGGCAAACACCAGAATGCTTATGGCGAGATTAACTATCCCTACGTCAGCCAAAACCATATCCCTGTGGTCCGCCGGATCAGCGGGGGCGGCGCAGTATACCACGATTCCGGCAATGTGAATTTTTCGTTTATCCGGAAAACCTCCAAATCCAACCCTGTCGATTTCAGACGATTTACTTCGGTAGTGGTTCTGTTCCTGCAAAATCTCGGACTGGAGGTTAATATCAGTAAACGGAACAGTCTTTTTATCGG
>DGQJ01000064.1 GCA_002389705.1 Bacteroidales bacterium UBA4417 | reverse complement strand
GCCAGGCCCAACGATTATTACCTCGGCAATGCTAACAGCCAGTTTGTGAGGGTACAATACGCGTATAAAGATTACCTGAAACTCGGGTTTGTAGCCGAGAAAGATGCGGGCGAACCATTTTTGCCGAAAACAGACACCCTGCGCAATGGATTCGATTTTTATTCGGCACACCTTTTCATCAAGAACATGGGTGTAGTGAAACAACTTGCTATTGGCGATTACCATGTACAATTCGGGCAGGGATTAACCATGTGGTCGGGGTTTTCGGTGGGCAAAGCCGCCGGTTCGGTGGTAATGCGGAAAAGAGCACCTGCACTCAGACCCCACGCTTCGTCGAACGAATATGCCTTTTTAAGAGGCGCGGCTGCCACGGTAGGCCTTGGCAAGTTCGACCTCACCGCATTTTATTCAAACCGCCGGGTTGATGCCAACCTGGTAGAGGCTGATACCGCAAACTCAACCGAAGAAATGGTGACATCGCTGCAGGAAACCGGCTATCACCGCACCCCGGCCGAAATTGCTGATAAAGGAGCCAACCACGAGATAGCTGGCGGCGGACACCTCACCTGGAACGGGCAACGCCTCAGGACAGGCATCACCGCTTATCATGTGAATTATGAAATACCCTTCGAACCGCAGGATTCGCCNNCTTTACGGCGAAGCCTCCAAACAACTGGATGCAGGCCTGGCCGTGTTGCAGGGGCTCTCCTTCAGTCCGGATGCCAGGCTTTCCTTTGCCATGGTGTACCGTAATTACCAGAAAAACTATGTGAACAATTTTAACGCTGCCTTTGGCGAAAGCAGCAACAGCACCAACGAGAAAGGCCTGTATATGGGGATGGTAGCAACGCCCCTGAGCAAAATTACACTGAGTGCTTACGCAGATTTCTTTCGCTACGACTGGCTTCGCTACAGCGTTGATGCACCCTCGTCGGGGCAGGAATATTCGGTACAGCTGGTATACAATATTTCGCGACGTGGCGACCTGGTATTCGGATACAGGCAGTTAATCAATCCCATGAATTATTCGCTTAATGACGAAAAAATGAACCAACTTGGCGAATCGAAGCGTGATTATTACAGGCTACAATTTAACTACCAGGCCCTTTCGTGGCTCAAACTTCAAAGCCGGGTAGAAATCACCAGCCGTAATGCCCCGGATAAAGATCCTGAAACCGGATACCTTATTTACCAGGGCTTTCAGATGAAGCCAGTCAATAAAGACCTAAGTGTAAGTTTCAGGTACCTGCTTTTCGACACCGACTCCTACGATACCCGGCTGTATGCATTCGAACAGGATGTGCCCTTCTCGTTTTCGGTACCAGCCTTTTCGGGAAAGGGAAGCCGTTTTTACCTGATGTTCAGTTCAGCAATTACCCGGAATATATCGGTAATCCTGCGTTTTGCACAAACATATTACTCCGACCGAAACATAATAAGCAGCGGCCCCGACGAGATAAGCGGAAACAAGAAATCGGATGTAAAAGCCGTGCTTAAAATATCTTTTTAATTTACAATCAATTACATTCTGAAAACTTTTTCATTTCAGTGGAAAAGCAGCCTTTGCAGATTCGGAAATTAGTTTATTTTTGCCCCACAGCAAACCACTCAAACTATAATACAAACTTAATCTAACAGTTATGTTCAAACAACATCCACGGGGACTTATCGTAGCGTTTTTCACCAATATGGGCGAACGCTTTGGTTTTTACACCATGATGGCCATCCTGGTTCTTTTCCTGCAGGCAAAATATGGCCTTTCGGCTGATAAAGCAGGAAGTATTTACAGCTGGTTTTATTTTGCAATTTATGCCATGGCACTGGCCGGCGGTATGCTTGCCGATGCTACCAAAAAGTACAAAACAGTAATTCTGGTAGGGCAGATCGTAATGTTTGCCGGTTATGCCATGCTGGCGTTACCAGGCTTACCGCTTTCGCTCACTATTGCAGGATTATTTATTATTGCGCTCGGCAACGGCCTTTTTAAAGGTAACCTGCAGGCTGTTGTTGGTCAGCTGTACGATGATCCGAAATATTCGAAATTCCGCGATTCGGCCTTCATGGTTTTTTACATGGGAATNNAGCTTGCCTTCGCTCTGCCACCAGCAGGTGAACGGCACACTGAAGGATACAACTGAATTGCAGTTACTGGCTGATAAAGTTAGCCTCAGCGGACCGGTTACCGATCTTTCGGCTTTTGCACAGAATTATATTGATGTATTTGCCCGTGGTTACAATTATGCATTTGGAATTGCTGCTGTTGCACTGGTAATTTCGCTTGTTGTTTATCTGTTTTTCAATAAACTTCTGCCCAATAAAGAGAAAGAAACCAAAGAATCAAAAAGCGCACAGGTTAATACCGGCGGTTCGCTGAAAGCAGCTATTGCCGTTGGTATTGCTGTAGCTGTAGGCGCAGTAATCTATTTCCTGGCCAACAGCATCGACCTTGCATTTGCATTCGGGCTTTTCATAGGATTTGTGAGCTGGATCGTTCAGATCTCCACCAAGGAAGAACGTCCGCGTATTACAGCACTGTTGCTGGTGTTCCTGGTGGTGATATTTTTCTGGATGTCGTTCCACCAGAACGGTTTAACCCTAACCCTGTATGCCCGCGATTATACCTTCAAGGTAGTTGATCCTTTCACCAACCTGTTTTTCGGACTGTACTCTATACTTTCGGTTATCGGAGCCATTGCAGGTGTAGTTTTACTGGTTGGGAAAAAGAATTCGGTTAACCTGAAAATCGCCGGAGCCATACTAACCATCGTAGGTGGCGCTTTATCATATTATTTCTACAGCACCGGCAATGCCGAAAACGCTATATCGCCCGAGGTGTTCCAGTCGTTTAACCCCTTGTTTATTGTAGCCCTTACTTTCCCTGTGATGGGATTTTTCAACTGGCTGAATAAAAAGAACATGGAGCCATCGACTCCACGCAAGATCGGTTACGGGATGATTATTGCAGCCGTTGGTTTCACGCTGGTTCTTATCAGTGCCTGGAACCTGGTTTCGCCCATCGACCTGGGCGGGCAGCCTGTTGCTGATGCGTCGCGCGTGAGCCCGTACTGGCTGGTGAGCACATACCTCATTCTCACAGTAGCCGAATTATGCCTGAGCCCGATGGGACTTTCCTTTGTTTCGAAAGTGGCACCTGTCCGCTTCCAGGGATTGATGCAGGGAGGCTGGCTGCTGGCAACTGCAGTAGGTAATAAACTGTTGTTTGTTGGTACCTGGGCATGGGACCGTCTGCAACTCTGGCAGCTGTGGTCTATCTTTATCGTTTGCTGTATATTATCAGCCATTTTCATTTTCTCCATTATGAAACGACTGGAGAACGCCACAAAATAACAGTTTCAACTAACCACCACATAAGGCTGCCTGGCAACGGGCAGCCTTTTT
>DGQJ01000248.1:2806-3053 GCA_002389705.1 Bacteroidales bacterium UBA4417 | reverse complement strand
AATATTTTTTCTGTTTAAAAATTTTATTTCCTGCTGATTCTTAACAGGCAGCTATCCATATTATCCATTCTAATTTTTGAAGCTATGAACTTGTTTATAGTAATAAGAATCGCATAAAGAACTGCTCCTGCATATCCCTTAAAATTTGAGCTGAAACAATAAAGTAAGCAAATTAAAATTCCGCTCAGGCAAAGCTGACAAAGGAAAACGAAATCCAAACAAAAGCAGAATTTCAGGGTACCATATA
>DGQJ01000248.1:2139-2684 GCA_002389705.1 Bacteroidales bacterium UBA4417 | reverse complement strand
TTTGCCTCTGCTGATATTACGCCGGAAGGAAAATTCAGGATTGAAACTTCTATCAGTAAAACGGACATCTTCAGGCTTCGTCTCGATGATGAAAATTATATGATGCTGATTCTTTCGCCCGGCGAAAACATCACGCTCAAATCAACAGGACCCAAGCTTGGAGGCAATACTTTAACCGAGGGTTCATTGCATACCCAGTTATTGTATGGCACAATGAACGATTTACAGGGGTTCGAAAGCAGGAAAGTAGAACTTAACAAACAGTATAACAATATACAGGCATCGCCGGCACGCGATTCACTCGCTGTTGCAATAATTAATGAATTCCGCGCTGTCGACTCATTACAGAAACTTGCCCTGGTATCGAAAATAAAAAGCCATCCGGCTTCGCTGGCATGGATCTTTTTCCAGGATAAACTCGATATGACCAATGATTTTGCTGTGATCGACAAATTAGATGCTGCCAATTTTAAGGCATATCCCGAAAATCCGTTTGTTATACAGTATCACCAGCAGGTTGAAATTGAACGAAAAACTGCTGTTGG
>DGQJ01000248.1:0-2104 GCA_002389705.1 Bacteroidales bacterium UBA4417 | reverse complement strand
TCGCTCGATAAAGACCGCGAAAGCTGGGTAAAAGCCATTGCCAAGGATAATCTCAGCTGGCCAAACCATGTAAGTGATTTGAAATATTGGAAATCAGCGGGGGCTGTTGCTTACGGAGTTACAGCCATACCTTTCACGGTACTTGTTGATAAAAATGGACGTATTGTGGCCAAAAAATTACGCGGCGAGGAACTCGAAAATAAAGTAGGCGAACTTCTGAAATAAGCCTATCCCGCTATTACGCCTATTGCCCTGATCAATGAGGCTTCAGCTTCTATTTTGAGCGGGAAAACCATAAAACTTACCTGTTTCTGCCCTACCAACGCGCCAAGGTTATTGAGGTTTTCGACCAGGAACCGACCTTCTTTCAGATAAATAGAATGAAACGCGAAAGGCGATTTATCGGGCGATGGCGAATCAAAACCCGCAATCCGTACATTGGCTTTTAGCAAAGCTTCGGCAACGCTGTTTTCGAACACCGGGTATTCGGTATAGTAATGGTCCAATCCCCAGTTCCGGCTATACCCGGTATGGAACAGAACGATCTTAAATTCGTTGAAAATCTGCTCCCACCCAGGTTGCATTGCAATTACATTTTTACGACTTACATCAATTACAGCAGCAGGGCCCGCGAACATTTCAACCGGGTAGCAGTCGATAGTAACGGCACCTGACTTGGCATGGAACGGTGCGTCGATATGCGTTCCGGTATGCATATTTGATTCAAGGCGATGGGTAACATAAGCAACATCTTCGGGCAAATTATCACGCAGCACCGACGGCTCTTTTTCACCGGGGAAAACCGGCATCCCATGTCGGATTGTATGCGTAAGATCAATATATTTCATAGTATTTTCGAGTTTTCAAATTTAATAATCCTGGGAAAAACTATGCGCCATCTTACCCATCTTCACATTCCCACATCTCCACATCCCCACATCTCCCCGTCGCCCATCGCCCTTCGCCCATTCTCCCATTCTTCCTCACCCAACACCTTCAATCAACTTCTGCTGCTCCTCCTTCGATATTTTCTTCCAGCAAACGCCCCTGAAATCGCAGGGATAAGGCTTCATACAATGCGCACCAGGCTGAATATCGGGCGATTTGTCACGCTTCAATACATCAGCCATCGCAAGTATATTATCATGTACTTTACTTTCATTCAACTCGCATTGCGCGGTTACATCAGTAAAAACGAACATTTCGCGCAAATCGGCAGTTTCGTCGAGCGCCACATCGGCATTGCGGTGTACCAGGAAAAATTTCTCAGGTTTCAGCCCTGAGCCATTTAATATATGGTATTGCAGGAAAGCATCATTATAATAAACATCGCTCAGTGCAAGGCTGCTTTTCACTTCGTAAGCATGATAGCGGGCCCCTTGTTTTACAAGTATATCCAGGGCAACAATCACATTGTCGGCAATGAAACAGGCTTCATAAATAACAGGGCAACCTTCGCTGATGAGTTGGGCTGTTTTTTCGGCCGAGGCATTTCCGGGGCGCAATAAAGCTACACCTCCCGGGAAAAGTTGCTGGGCAATTTTCCCCACGGCATGCCCCCTGGCAAATTTGGCCAACTGCTCCTCACTTATTTTATCGCGCAGGTATGGCCTGAATTTGTTAAGATACAATGATTTATAACATTGAAGTCCACGGATAAAGGTCGACTTTGAAAGGCTGTATTCGGGCATTGCTCATATTTTGAAAAGCAAAAGTAACCTTTTAAATCGAAGAATAAAATACAGTTGCTGAACCGATACTCCCGATTTTGAGTCTGTTAAAAATTGTGGTTTTTAACTTTCAGAGGGGCGAAATGGAAAATCGGCGATGTGCGATTGCGTAAATATCAACTAAAACCTGAGCTTTAATTCAGGTTACTTCCGTCTTCGCACTCCTGTCTTCCGACTTATATTCAACTAATACGATTTATTTAACAATATTTAAACAGTTTCTGAAAACCCCAAACCGACCAATAAAAAAGCCTTGCTCCTGATAAAGGGAACAAGGCTCTGTTTATGCTTTTCAACAAAGTTATTTCAATCCGCGACGTTTCAGCAACGGATCGAGTGATGGCTCCTGGCCCCTGAATTTTTTGTATTGGGTC
>DGQJ01000120.1:270-6011 GCA_002389705.1 Bacteroidales bacterium UBA4417 | reverse complement strand
GCCGGCGAAGCTAAACATGCCCTCGAAATGGTGAAACACCTTTTTGTTTCCGAAACGTCGGATGATAAAACCTACTGGTTTACAGATGGCAATGCAGGGCAACAGAACCACGACGACCGCACTTTTATGCTGCCTGCCTACGATGAATATATTATAAGCTACCGCGACCGGACGGCAGCGCTGATATCCGAAAACCACAGCAAAGCCGTTTCGAACAACGGCGTGTTCAGGCCTGTTATTGTAACGCATGGCAAGGTAACCGGCACCTGGAGGAGGACTTCTAAAAACAATTCAACGATACTGGAAACTGATTTTTTCCTGCACCAAACCCAGCCGGAACCGAAAATGATTGCTGACGCATTTCAACATTTTATTCACTTCACCGGCAGAGAAACCCGGATTGTTTAAATTCACACTTTACAACTTATCCATGAAACAGATTTTGCTCACCTACATCCTGATTCTTTCAGCCTGCTTTTTATTTGCACAGCAACCTAAGTACATTACCAAAACTGACGTTCCGTATTACAGCGAGGCTATCCGCGGAAGCGATAATTATATTAAGGAACGTTGTGTGCTGGATGTGTATTACCCCGAAAATGCGACCGGTTTCGCGACTGTGGTGTGGTTTCATGGCGGTGGATTAACAGGGGGCAGCAAAGAGATACCCGAAGCGCTGAAAAATAAAAACCTGTGCATTGTAGGCGTAAATTACCGCCTCAGCCCCAAGGTGAAGGTGAAACAATGCATTGAAGATGCAGCGGCCGCCATAGCCTGGACTTTTAACCACATCAGTGAATATGGCGGCGACACTTCGCTGATTTTTGTTTCGGGGCACTCGGCCGGGGGATACCTGACGCTGATGACGGGCCTGGATAAACAATGGCTGAAGCCCTACCAGATTGACGCCAACCGCATTGCCGGGTTGATTCCGCTGAGCGGACAGGCCATTACCCATTTTACCCTGCGCAAGGAACGCGGTATAGCCGAAAAACAACCGGTGGTGGATGAATTTGCGCCCCTGTTCCATGTGCGGGCCGACGCTCCTCCCCTGCTGCTGATTACCGGCGACCGCGAAATGGAACTGCTGGGCCGCTACGAGGAAAATGCTTACCTTGCACGCATGATGAAAGTGGCAGGGCATAAAAATACCCGCTTGCTCGAGATGCAGGGATACGGACATATGATGACTGAACCGGCTTTCCCGCTGGTAGTGGAAGAAGTGAAGAGGATTGTGGGGTTGAAGAAGGGGAGTTTTTAAAGAACTCACATCTGCCTCGAAAAGAACTCCCCCCCCCTGCCCTTCCCTTTGAAGGAAAGAGAGGGGTGAAGATTGAGTAAGTTTAGTTTTAGAGCAATTAGTGCAAGCAACATAAAATTTTACACTAAACCACTATGGATTAAAAATCCATTGGTTCAAACAAAAAATGAAATTTTAAAGTTCTTTACCACAAAGTGCACAAAGATCCCGCAAAGTGCACAAAGCTTTTGCATAACAAATCAGGCTTTGCGTTCGTTGCGTAAACCAAAGCGTACTTTATGGTTAAAATTCATAGAAACTAAAGTTGCTGCAATAAAATGCAGGGTTTTACCAATTTATAAAGCAATAAAAATGGCGATGCAGAAAAACTGGAAATTTAAAACCGGGATAGCATTGATCGGGGTTTCGGCTTTGTTGTTTTTAGCTATTGCAGGGGTGCCTTTTCTGGAGGTCGCCGGTAAGGTTAAAATAACGGCTACTACCGTGCTGATTGTGCTTGGCGAAGTCACTTTCTGGGTGGGGGGATTCCTGCTGGGAAAAGAACTCCTTGCTAAATACAAAGCTTACCTGAACCCGAAAACATGGTTTAAAAACAAACCCGCGCCACAGGCCGTTGAAATACAATCCGATGAACCTACCCAAAAAGAAAACAGCTAAGGCTGATCTGCCTTTAATCGCTTTTGCCAATCCCGCAGACTGGGAACAATGGCTGAATGAAAATTATGCCCTGTACGATGGCATCTGGCTGCATTTTTATAAAAAAGGATCGGGCATTGCTTCGGTTACTTATCCCGAAGCGCTGGATGTTGCCCTTTGCTATGGCTGGATCGACGGGCAGATTAAGTCGATTGACGCCTTATCGTACAAACAGCACTTTACGCCACGCCGTGCGAAAAGCATCTGGAGCAAACGCAATGTTGAACATATTGCCCGGCTTACCGCCGAGGGTCGCATGAAACCCGCGGGCATGGCGCAGGTGGAAGCTGCCAAAGCCGACGGTCGCTGGGGGGTGGCTTATGATTCGCCGGCAAATATGAGCCTGCCCGACGATTTTATAGCCGCGCTTAAGGCCGATGCCCGTGCCCTGGCATTTTACGAATCGCTGAGCCAGACTAACAAATATGCCATCTGCTGGCGGCTGCAAACGGCCAAACGCCCCGAAACAAAGGAAAAACGAAAACAGGAAATACTTGAAATGCTTGGGAAAGCGGAGAAGTTTTATTAGAAAACACAAATGGATCAGAATTTTAAGGAATGAGGATGTTGTAAGTTTCCTATTTGACCATAATTAAAAATAAAGCCTGAAATTTCAGAATAGAGGTGTTAGAAAAATACTAATCCATACAGATCATATTTATTGCGCATTAAATTTGTCTCTTAAAAATGAACATAGGGTCAATACGATTTTATTCTATAACTTAGCCAAATGAAGCCAATAAATTAAAATGACCCGTTTAGTAGAAATAAACAATACTTTCGAAAGTTATCAAAGACTGATTGCTTTTTATCAGGAGCATAAAGATAAAGCATTTAGTACCATTCATATTGAGCTTAGGCAATGGTTTGCTGCTAATATGTGCTCAGCCTTAGGTGGGATTTTTGATAAACTTGCTGAAAATCTGAACAATATAGAATTTGATTACATAAGTCCTGAAATTGAAAAAATACTACTGAAAAACGATTTTCTTTCGTTTTTCGGTCGAAGCCGGGTTATTGATAATTACCATACAACTATACGATTTTTGAAATTGAAAATATCGGATGGAAAATTCTTCAACAATTATGTTGTGCATGAGCTTATAGGCAGGGCTGAATTACCAAAAATGTCATTACTGGTTAAGGAAAAAATGACTGAAGCTATATATGAAATATTTGTAAATGCACAGATTCACAGTTCGAGTAAACATATTTATACCTGTGGCCAGTTTTTTCCCAAAGACAACCGGATAGAATTTACTATTGTTGATACAGGAATGGGATTTAAGCGGAAAGTTAATGAAACTTTTAATTCCAACCTGAGTTCCATACAAGCTATAAAATGGGCAACCGAAGATACCCATACAACTAAAAAAGGGGTTACCGGAGGCATTGGGCTTGCATTTATAAAAGAGTTTATTGAGAAAAACAAAGGTAAAATGCAGATTATAAGCGATGATGGATTTTACCAATTCGACAGTCGGGGTGAAAAAACAGAAATTTTCAACGGCTCATTCCCCGGAACAATTGTAAATTTGCAATTCCGAACTGATGATTATAGCTCTTATGTGTTAAAACAGGAGTTTGACAAAAACAATATATTTTAACTGAATGAAAAACATTACAATTAATATTGTAAATACTGTTGGCGATTCGTTTTGTGTTGAAGCTGACGACGGACAGAAAGTATATGAATTGATAAAGAAAGCTTTGGCTGATGACAGGAAAGTTACTTTATCATTTCTTAATGTTGAAATGCTCACCACTGCATTTTTAAATACTGCGGTTGGGCAGCTATACAGGGATTTTTCCGAAGAAATAATCAAAAAAAGTTTATCTGTTGAAAATCTGTCGGATAGTGGTGCTGTTTCGCTAAAGCGTGTTGTTGATACTGCTAAATTGTATTATAAAGATCCTGAAGCAATGCAAAGAAGCATCAATGATATAATGGGTGAGTAGGCTATGGCAACAAAATATTCTACTCAAAATATTTCTGAAATTTGTGGCAGAAGAGTGTTTTTTGATGCCAATGTTCTGATTTATATATTTTGGCCATCGGGTTCTTACAGATGGGAAGCAGCTTATTCCTCGGCATTCGGACAGTTACTACGTCAAAGTAATGAATTATTTGTTGATTTCATAGTGATTTCGGAGGTTGTGAATCGTACAATCAGGCTTTCATATGACAATTATCTGCGTGCAAATGATATTCAGAAAAGCGATCTTACATTCAAACAGTATAGAAACAGCTCTGATGGGAAAGCAGCATTATCAGACATATATCTTATCGTAGAAACTAATATTTTAAACACTTTTACCGTGGTGGGCAGGACTTTTACAAAAACAGAAATTCAGTCTTTTTTAACTGCAGATTCACTTGATTTTTCGGATAAAGGAATTTTATTGACCTGTAAGGACCATGCCTTCGTATTGCTAACCAATGATATTGATTATAAGATGGCTTCTATTGATTTACTGACATCAAACCCTGCTATACTGAGAAATTAAATATTTTAATACAGTGAAAGAAGTACCTGCAGACCTGATTGAGCAAGGGTATAATTTCCAAAGCCCTGCCCTTGAAGACAGTTTTTAAGCCAGGCGTGTGTGGCCGGAAAGGAAACTGAACAAAAAGTTAATACATAAAGGTTAAAACCCGTGTTGTTTGCTAAAAACATTTTGATTGTTGACATTATATACAAGGCCGCATTTAAAACCATGACGACAGTTTCCTGAAAATTGATGATGGCTTCCAAAATGTTGGTGGAAGTTCCCTAAGAATTGTTTGAAATTTCCTGATTGTTTGGGGCAGTTCCCTATAAAATGGTGAAAGTTTCCTGATTGTTGATGGCTGTTTCGTGAATGTTGGTGACAGTTTACAAAATAATGATGGCTATTTACTAAATGTTGGCGGTGGGTTACTGAATGTTGGGGACAGTTTCTAAATTGTTGAAGGCCGTTTCCTGATTGTTGGAGGCCATTTCGTGAAATATGGATTCAGTTTACAGGATATTGTTTATTGTTCCCCCGGGACCGGTAGCGGGTGGATGCGGGGGGAGGCAATCAAGCTAATTGGGATCAGGTTCAAAAGTTGTGGAAAAAGAATAAAATTAAGATTATTAAGCCAAGAGGTAGGGAGAAAGGAGTAAAGTGTTGAATCCCTGTTTTGAAGTTTATTTTTCGTCCTTTTGGCTTGATCCAAAAGGACCAAAAGATCAAGGCTTGATATAAATTTTAAACATCTGTACGCTTCGGTAACCTCGCAAAACAAGGCTTGACACAGTTCAGCAACATCCTTACAGCACGTGAAGCTGGTGTTTTGCTACGCACTTGCCTGCGCTGTTTACCTTCAGCTACAGCTGTTTTAAAATTTATCTCAGGCCGGTCCCTAAACCCTGTAGTATGTTGTAATGAGTTAAATCCTTGTCTACCATTGTTCCCATAGGTAAAGTCTTTCTTAGCAGGGATTGGCATTAGAAAAATATGTTAGCTGTTCTTGACGGAGGTATCCCGCAAAAGCGGGACAGGTAGTGTGCAGGAATGTGTCCCTCGTACCTCGGGATAAACTCAGCAATACACAGCAACGACAAAAGCCTGGATTTGCTCTAATCTTTCATGCCTTGATTGCGAGAAGATACCTCCGGAATAGAAACGCAACATATTTTTATTAAGCCTTGATCTTTTATTCGCCCATTACTTATTTTCAAAGGAGCTCATGAGTCGCTTCGCTAAGTTCTTTGTTACTTTCTTTTATATCAATGTAAAAGAAAGTAAAGAAAACTAA
>DGQJ01000120.1:0-245 GCA_002389705.1 Bacteroidales bacterium UBA4417 | reverse complement strand
TTGCCGCAACTGCTGTTTGTGTTTTGTGATTGTATATGAGCGTGTACCCCTGGCACCGGGAACCATGCTAAAGGCTATTTGAAAGCCACGAATTTGAGGCCGGCCACCATTTTGAACTGCGGGCTGGAAGCGCCAAAAACTGATTTCAGGTATGCTTTGGCAGTCATAGCGATATCAACCAGGCCGGTATCGGTTTTGTACAGTATTTCGTTACGGGCGATGCGCGCGTTGTTGAGCGGGATGGA
>DGQJ01000014.1:531-4937 GCA_002389705.1 Bacteroidales bacterium UBA4417 | reverse complement strand
GAACACTCTTAATCCCCAATCCGCAATCCGCAATCGTAAATCGTAAATCGTAAATCGTAAATCCATTTTCCCATTTTCCCTACCTTTACCCCATGGCAAAAACAAAAACAGTATTTTTCTGTCAGAGTTGCGGAGCACAATCGGCAAAGTGGATGGGACGTTGCACCTCCTGTGGCGAGTGGAACACATTTGTTGAAGAAGTAGTTCAGCGCGATGATGCAGGCGCGAAAAATGCAGGCAATTTCAAGACTGCCGAATCGCGCCCGATGAAAATAAAAGAAATAGAGCAAAGCAACGAACAACGATCCACTACCGGCAATGGCGAACTCGACCGTGTACTGGGCGGTGGCTTGGTTGAAGGCTCACTGATACTGGTTGGCGGTGAACCCGGGATCGGGAAATCGACACTCATGTTGCAAATTGCGCTGCATATGCCCGATGTGCGCGTGCTTTATGTTTCGGGCGAAGAAAGCGAACAGCAGATTCGTATGCGGGCCGACAGGCTCGGCTATAAAGACCCGGATCTATACGTACTCACCGAAACCAACACCCAGGGTATTTTTCAGCACGTACAAACCGTTGAGCCGGGTTTGGTAATTGTAGATTCCATCCAAACGCTTCAAACCAGCCTGATTGAATCCTCGGCAGGCAGTATTTCGCAGATACGCGAAACCGCGGCCGAAATGCAGCGTTTTGCCAAAACCACGGGTGTACCGGTTATTTTAATCGGACATATAACCAAGGATGGATCACTGGCCGGGCCTAAAATACTGGAACATATGGTGGATGCAGTATTGCATTTCGAGGGCGACCGTAACTACGGCTACCGTATTTTGCGGGCAGTAAAAAACAGGTTTGGATCGGCTTCGGAACTCGGTATTTTCGAGATGCGCGACACCGGCCTGCGCGAAGTAACCAATCCCTCCGAAATATTGATATCGCAGCGCGAAGAACCTACCAGCGGTGTAGCCATTGCCAGCACCATCGAAGGTATGCGGCCCATGCTCATCGAGGTTCAGGCACTGGTAAGTTCGGCAGCTTACGGCACACCACAGCGGTCGAGTACCGGTTTCGACAGCCGTCGTTTGAATATGTTACTTGCCGTGCTCGAAAAACGTTGTGGTTTCCGGCTGGGGATTAAGGATGTTTTCCTGAATATTGCCGGGGGCATCAGCGTCGACGATCCGGCAATTGATATGGCAGTGATCAGCGCAATACTTTCGTCCAACGAGGATATTCCTGCCGATCAGCATACCTGTTTTGCAGGCGAGGTCGGGCTTTCGGGCGAAATACGCCCCGTGAACCGTGTTGAACAACGCATTGCCGAAGCTGAAAAACTGGGATTTAAAAGGATTTTGGTTTCGAAACACAACATCAAAGGACTAAAAACCGATAAATGGGCTATTAAAGTTATAGGCGTCGGGAAAGTGGAAGAAGTGTTCGGGATATTGTTCGGGTAAATCATGAGAAATGTCAACTCAGCATCAGCCAGATTGCATCGCACTAAGCAACTGAAGTACTGGATACACCTGTTTGTTTTGGCTTTGGCATTCGCCTCCTGTTCCCGTTCAGAAAAAGATAACGATTTCCCCGATACCGGTGGTATCATCAGCGACACTTCTTCGCTCAACTTTTTTGTGCTCAGCGACTGGGGCTTTAACGGAAGCGGGACCCAGAAAGAGGTTGCCGGCGAAATGAGCCTGATGGCCCGCAAGGTGAACCTGGGATTTATTTTAACCTGTGGCGATAACTTCCAGGTGGCAGGGGTAAAAAGTGCTGCCGATTCGCTTTGGAAAATCAATTTTGAAGATGTTTACAACGGTTCCCAGCAGGTAAAATGGTACCCTGCCCTTGGAAACCATGATTATTTGGGTAACCCTGATGCGCAGGTTGATTATTCAGCAAAGAGTCAGACCTGGACCATGCCCGCGCGTTTTTATTCGTTTGTAAAACAGGTGAACACGACCACTTTTGCACGATTTATAGTGCTCGATACCTACGACCTGGTAACCCGGTTTCAACAGTTGGATGAAGGGCAGACTCCGGAAGCTATTGCACAGTATAGCTGGGTGAAAAATATCTTAGCCGGGGCAAAGGAAAAATGGATTTTTGTCACAGGTCACTATCCGGTTTATTCTTCGAGTAATGTTCATGGCGATACACCGGAGCTGAAAACCCTGCTCCGACCCTTATTCGAACAGTATCATGTCGATTTTTACATCTGTGGCCACGATCACAATTTCGAGCATGCCAGGGAAAACGGGGAACAAACCGATTATATAGTTACCGGAACCGGTGGCTGGGCACGCCCCGAAGGATCGAACGAAAGAACCATTTTCTCCTTATCTGCCCCGGGTTTCACCATGGTTTCCCTGGCTGCCGACAGCGCAACCCTGCGTTTTGTTACCGCCGACAACCATATTGGATACAGTTTTGTGAAGAGAAAATAAATCAGCAGACCCGGCTGGAGCAAAATTCCGTCTCCCGGAATTTCACTTCAGACTTACTTCTATCAATTTACTGTTCAGCGGTTTACAGATGCTCGTACTCAAACTGAAACCAAAGCGATAAGTACCATCGAGAAGCTGAGGCACTTCTAACGTAATTTCCCTGCTGATGGTTTCACCTGCCTTAATAATACCTACGGGACCCGAGATTTTAACCGGGTGGTACCAGGGGTTTTCCTTCTGAATAAACACCGCCATCACCTGTACCGGGAACCTGTGGTGGTTAAAATCGATATCGAAACTATATGGATTATGGATGGTGCAGTGTATTTTTTCAATTTTTCCACGCTCGAGCACCAGGTCAGGCATATCGAACTGCAGTTCCATCCTGTTTACAGTCTGCAGGCTGTCCGTTGCAAACCCGCATATCCATCCTTTATCGTAGCGGTTCCATTTCGACATTCCCGGTACATACTGGCACACAAAAACTGGCTTGTTATGGTATTGTCTTTCAATCTGCCAGATATCGAACTGTGTGTGCCTGCTATCGACAAACCCCAAAGTAAATGACGTTTTGTGGGCAAAATATTCATATTTCGACGATTCCTGGAAAGAGCCAAAAAACAAAACCGGCAGGTTGCCAGCCGCCTTTTCGATGGCTTCGGTCTTTGAGCGGTGTTTTTCAACAGATGCCAGATCGCTGAAAACATTGTTACCGGTAATCAGAACCCTTATTACAATTATGATAACCAGCATTGGAATTACTGTGATGTAAATAAATCTTCTCAGTTTATCATTCAGCCACATGTATTTATAAAGTAAAATAATCATCGGAATGGCTGCGCCCAGCGTCCATTGGGGCTGAATATGGCCACGGGTGGCGGCAGTCCAGAAAAAAACAACAAATCCTACTATGAGGAAGTGCAGCGCTCGTTCGAAATGATCCGTCGGGGTATTCCGCACAATGATATAAACAATTGCGCCAAAAATAAAAGGGTTATAGGCGGCAAGCAAATTCGGGAAATACTCGTAAACATACTTCCATTCAAAATCGCCGGCCCGCTCAACGAGATGATACCTGAAAGTGGGGAAATCGTGTATATACTGCCAATAGAGGTGGGGCATAAACAGCACCACCGCCAAAAAAGCTGATGCCATGAATTTCCTGTTCCACAACAGTCTGAAATTGGAGAGCAACACAAAAGCGATTACCAGCACAGCCTGGTATTTGCTGTAAACCAATCCGGCCATAGCCAAAGCCATAAAGCCTGAATTAAGCCAGGTAGCATTTTTCAGGAACTTCCGGTACGCGAATAGGAACAAAGCCGTAAACAACAACAGGGCCGAATCCGGGGTGGTAATTACTCCGAGTATTGAAAACAAGGCCATTGAAGTAACCAGCAAAAAGAATGTTAACACCTTCCGCGTATCCGGTTTCTGATCATCAATGGCTTTCCAGGTAAAAAATATGGTCACCACCTGAACTATCACGGTGATAAACCTTATGCCCAGCGCACCTGTGAATAACATTGAACTGATGTAAACCATCAGCGCGACCATTGGAGGGTGATCGAAATACCCCCAACTCAGATGCCTGCCATAGAGGCTGTAATAAGTTTCGTCGCTGATTACTCCCGTGTACTTAGCCTGAAGCAGATTGAAAACGAACAAGGCAACCGTCAACAGTACGAAACTTAATTTATAATCTATTTTTCGCATCAATTCACTATTAACAAATCGTAATTACGTGTAAATGATCAATATAACAATTCATCCAATTTACAACAAAAATACTATGCTTTTCGGTATAACCATTGCAACTTTGGTTCTAATTTCGGTTTCTTTTTTCAATATAACTACCTTTCAACTTTTCAGGAGGAGAAACGACTTGAAAAGCCCCGATACAAAAGGGTATTGATTATGAAAAGCAATGCGTTACAACAGGATTATCCCAAGGTC
>DGQJ01000014.1:0-486 GCA_002389705.1 Bacteroidales bacterium UBA4417 | reverse complement strand
TGAGTCAACATCCCGGTTTAATTCACTAACAGAGGGGCTGATCAATACTCATCCCAGCTGTTAATCGCGATGTCCCCGGTTTGCAGTTTGCAGATGGCATAAATAAACGCGCTGGCCAAACGGGCATTGGTGATCAGCGGGATATTGAAATCAACGGCTGCACGGCGGATTTCGTAATCGTTGTAAAGCTCTGTTTTCGAAAGGTTTTTCGGGATGTTGATTACCAGGTCAATTTTACGGCTTTTCAGGTACTCAAGCGTGTTGGGCGATTCCTTTTCGTCGGGCCAGTAGAGTGCGGTAACCGGTACATCGTTATCGGCCAGGAATTTTGCCGAACCATGGGTGGCAAACAGCTTATAACCGCGTTCAACCAGCATGCGGGCGCTGGTAAGCAATTCAATTTTGGATCGTGAGTCGCCCGATGACAACAGAATATTTTTTTCCGGAATCCTGTAGCCAACAGATAACATGGCTTTTAACAAAGCT
>DGQJ01000012.1 GCA_002389705.1 Bacteroidales bacterium UBA4417 | reverse complement strand
AAAAAAAGCAGTCCTTTTTGAAAAGGACTGCAAATGTACGCACTTAATTTGATTTACCAAACAAGTGATGAAAATATTTTCATTTTTTTTATTCGCCTCTCTGTTTTTCTTTGTGCTTGGATAGCTGCTTACGCAATGCATCTACAGCAATATCAGTAGCTTCCTCAAAAGATTTGCATTGTTTTTTCGCAAAAAGATCGTTTCCGGGTACCAATAAACGAATTTCAGCAATTTTGTTTTCGTGGTCTTCNNGAATGAATCCAACCTCTTATCGGTTTTAAAATGCACTGAATTGATGTTAACTTTCATGAGTCCTCCTTTTGTTTACGCCCTTGGATGGGCCTGTTTGTAGATTAATTTCAGTTTTTCAATCGTGTTATGCGTATAAACCTGGGTCGCAGCCAGGCTTGAATGACCCAATAATTCCTTGATAGCATTCAGGTCGGCTCCCTCATCGAGCATGTGTGTTGCAAAAGTATGCCGCAAAACATGGGGACTAAGTTTACTGTTAGATGCAATTAAGGAAAGGTATTGGTGAACAATGGTATGAACCAGCCTCGGGTATATCGGCGCTCCTTTTGTTGTAACAAAAAGCGGGTCTGTATTGTTTCCCGGCGATGATAATATTTCCTCTAAAAAAATGCTTCTTATATTAAGGTATTCCCCAAGCTGTGAAACCACTAAATGCCCCAGAGGTATTATGCGTTGCTTGTTACGTTTTCCGGTAACTTTAAGCGTGCCGGCTTGCAGGTCAAAGTCATTGAGCTTAATTTGAACAAGTTCGGCCCTGCGTATACCGGTAGCATAAAATAAAGTGAGTATCATCTTATCGCGGCTCCCCTCATACCCGGAAGGAAATGAGATTGACCGGAATAAAGTATCGAGGTTGTCACGGGTCAGGAATACAGGCAGTTGTTTCGAAACACGGGGCGCCACAACTTTAAGCATAGGATTTGCCTGGAGTGCTCCCTGCCGTTGACAATACCTGTAAAATGATTTGAGAGTGGAAAGTTTCCGGTTAACCGAACGGGCCGAAATTTTTCGGTCAATCAGCGAAATCAGCCACGAACGTATCATGTGGTGATCGGCCTGGAGTGGATCAGAAATGGTATATTGGGACAATAAGTAGCCGGTAAAATTATCCAGATCGGTATGATATGCCAATATAGTATGCGCCGAAAAACGCTTTTCAAAAGTAAGGTAGTCTATGTATTTGTCCTTCAGCATCCCTCAAAATAAAACAGGAAGTAACCTTTGCCCCCTCAAGTGTTGTACTAACTAACGTTAAAAGTACAACAATAGTATGAGAAATGCAAGTATTACTTCCTGCTTCCCGGAAAAAATTCCGGACTGATTACAATTCCTGCTGCTGCTGAAGCTGTTGAATGTAAATAGCGTGACGAATCTCTTCGCGACGTACAATTGACGGTTTGGTAAATTTCTGGCGGTTACGCAGTTCTTTAACAACACCGGTTTTTTCGAATTTACGTTTCAGTTTCTTCAGCGAGCGGTCAATGCTTTCGCCTTCTTTTACAGGAACAATGATCATAATGGATAAACTTCCTTTCGGTTAAGTGATTAATTAATTGATTTTAAGGGGTGCAAAATTAGTAAATATTTCAGAATAAATGCATAAGCGCATAATTTATTTCATAATTATTCACCTTTTTGTACATGATTTTAAGGGCAGCTTGTCAGATTTCTTTCCTGAATACCCGGAAACGTTGCAAAATCGGGATATTAAGTCGTTCAACTTCGGCACGCATTTTCAGGTTATTCTCAAGGATAAGGTGCGTTGAAAGTTCTTTGAAGTCGGCTTTGCGTGCCGATTCAAGCAGGCTTATACCCATAACCAGTTCAATACCTGTGCCCTGGTAATCGCGGCGAACAGCACCCAACATTATGTCCAGTTGCCTGCTTTTGCGTGTGGCAAGTAATATCTGGAAAATTCCAAAAGGAAATAAATAGCCTTTCGATTTTTGTATACCCACGGTGAGGTTCGGAATTCCGATAATAAACGCAATAACTTCGCCGGCCTTTTCCACCACTTTTACAAAGCGGGGATCAATGATTGGCAGGTAGCGGGAGGCTAATTCATGAATCTCAGTTTCCGACATGGGCACAAAACCATACAGGTGGTCATATGTTTTGTTAACAAGTTCAAGTACCGGAACAATATATGGCTTGAGTTGCTTTCGAGAGGTAAATTCGACCAGTATAATACTGTTGTTATAATTGGACCGTTGAACTATGCGATAATATAGTTCGGGCAGCGCAAGGTTAACCGGAAATTTATAGATAAGGCAATCTATTTCCTTAACAAAACCCTCATTTTCAACCAGCTTAACAATATAGGGCGGGTTACATGCTGCATCAATCAGGGGCATGTGTTCAAAACCTTCAACGAGGAGACCCTGAATGTCTTTATCAGAAAACCCGTATGGGCCTACAAGCAGCGAGATCTCTTTTTTCTGAGCCCATTCTTTTATAAACACAAATAAAGCATGGGCAACTTCCTGGTTATCGATGCAATCGAAATAGCCAAACCTTGCTTTATTCTCATTCCGGAGTTTGTTGTAGGTTTTATGAATAATGCCCATGATCCGGCCAACCGGTTTATTATCGAGCAAAGCAAGCGCCATAATGGTATCGCAAGCATCAAACTGGTGGTTTTTCTTAGGATTAAAGAAATTCCAGTCATCGAAATAAATTGTTGGCATCCAGTTTGGCTCGTGTTTGTGCAACTTAGCCGGTAAATGAATAAAGGTACGCAGGAGCTTACGCGATGTTACCTCAACTATTTTTATTTCCATGGTTCTATTCATTAACAGAATGTTATCAAACCAACCGAAAAATCCGGAATTGATATTTTCTATTTCAATTTCTTTATTGGACTACCTGGTTCGGCATAAAAACAGGGAAAACACGAGAACAAAAAACTGGTGTGATTGCACCCGGTATCATTAAAGTGATTTCTGGTACACACGGAATTTTTTGATCATAAAAGCCCCAAACCGCTTGAATTCATTCGACATATCGTCATTTTCCTCCATCACAACATGGGTATCAACGCTTTCCATTCCCCTGCGCATTGCTTCCTTAATGGTAGTCATGGAGAGGTAAATATTCAGGCCCTGTTTCTGGTACTCAGGTATTACAGCTCCAATCATCAGGTTAACTGATTTGGCCGTTTTCATAGCCCGGAGAATATGAAATAATCCGAACGGGAGCAACCGGCCTTTTGCTTTCTGCAGCCCTTTGTACATGTTAGGCATGCTGATTACGAAAGCAATTACCTTATCATCCTTTACAACTACATTTACAAATTCAAGATCAATAACAGGCAGGTATTTTTTTGCCAATTCCTGCATCTCGGTTTCATCCATCGGGGCAAATCCGTAAATATCCACAAATGATTCGTTCATAGCCCTGAATATAGGGACAATCCATGGCTTAACTTCCTTTTTACTTTTGAATTTCAGGAACTGCAGATCAGTACGTGAAGTTACCCTTTCGAATATTTTCTGCATCACATCGGGCAGCGGATTCGACAGGGGATATCTATAGATAACGCAATCCAGTTCTTTAGTATAACCCTCGGCTTCAACAAATTTGGGCATGTACTCAAAATTGCAGGCGCTGTCAATAACGGGTTCATACTCAAAACCTTCGATCAGCAAACCCTGGGGCTCACGATCCGAAAATCCGAATGGCCCGATAATCCTGGTCATGCCTTTTTCGCGGCCCCATCTTTCAATCTCCGAAATTAATGCATGCGTAACTTCCTGGTCATTGTAGGTTTCGATAAATGCAAAGCGGGCATTTTTAACACCCATCATTTCGTTGTGCTGCCGGTTTATGATGCCCATGATACGTCCAACAGCAACACTATCCTTATAAGCAAGAACTAAACGATGATCGCAGACATTAAACGAATGGTTTTTGGCTGGATTAAAAAAGACCTTTTCATCCATATACAACGGGGGCAGCCAATCTTTGTGATCCTTATGGATTTTTGCAGGCAGATATATAAATTCTTTAAATTCCTTTTTTGTTGAAACATCCTTCAGCGTTAACTCCATATGAGGTTTTTTGAACGTGATTGAAAATAAACTTTTCAGAAGTAATTGATATTGATTTTATGAGGTTAATCCGGTAAACTGCTTATAAACTGAACTTTATCAGCGTGAGCATTCACCCAAGGTATGTTGCGACCTGGCATTTACAGGTATCCCTGTTCAGCAATTAACCAGTCGCAATATTAACAAATTATTACTTTGGAGCAGGGCTTTTAGCCTTAAAATCAGGCGAAGTAACAATAAAAAAAATTGTATCATTCTGATTTTGTGATATTTGACAATTATTTTTGGACGAATAAAAACAACTTCTGAATATTTTGTTTATAAAGTATACTTTTGCACCTTAACATATATCGATTTCTACATGAACATACAATACGTAGGCGAACACATCATGGCCGGTAACCTGGGCCGATTATTCATCTGGATCAGTTTCATTTCATTGATATTATCTATATCCCTGTATGTGCTTTCGATCAGGAATAAAGATAAATCAGCATTTTACGCAAAACTGGCCGGAAATACCTTCTGGCTCCATTTCATAAGCCTTTTGGGCGGAATCGGGGCCTTATATTACCTGATAGCAAACCATTGCTTCGAGTATTCGTACGTTTGGCAGTATTCATCGCGCGATATGCCTTTGAAATATATAGTTTCATGTTTCTGGGCAGGGCAGGAAGGATCGTACCTGGTTTGGGCATTCTGGCAGGGCATCATAGGGTTAATTTTGCTCCGCACTGCCAAAGATTGGAAAAACTGGGTTATGCCGGTGTTTGCAACAGGGCAGTTCTTCCTCGTTTCGATGGTACTTGGATTGAAACTGGGTGGTTTTCATGTGGGCGGCAGCCCGTTCGGGCTACTCAGGGACATGCCGCAGAACATGGGTGAAGACCTTTTCAAACAAGCAAATTACCTCGATTTCCTGGTAGACGGCAACGGNNGAGTATCATTCATGGCTTAAACCTGCCATACCCTGGACCATTGCGGCTATACTGGCCCTCGGAAACGGAATTATCCTGGGTGGTCGCTGGGCCTACGAATCCCTGACTTTTGGCGGTTTCTGGGCATGGGATCCGGTTGAAAATGCTTCGCTGGTTCCATGGCTGCTAATGGTAGCAACCCTTCACAGCATGATAATCGCCCGGAAGAGGTTTAACACCTATGCCACAACCTATTTCTTTACCATTCTGGGTTGGTTCTTTGTAATGTATGCAACCTACCTCACGCGAAGCGGTGTGCTGGGTGAAACTTCGGTACACTCGTTTGGCGAAAATGCACTTTCGGGCCAGATGATTATATTTACAGCCCTGTACCTGCTGATTCCGCTTTATATGCTGATCAGACTGAAAAAGCACTTCCCCAGAAAAGATAACGACGAAGTGATGACGCGCGAATTCTGGATGCTAATCGGGGCCATTGTGGTACTGATTTCGGCATTCCAGGTAACTGCCACCACATCTATCCCGGTTTTCAATAAACTTTTCGGGACCGAGATAGCACCTCCAATCGACAATGTGAATTTCTACAATACCTGGCAGATGCCATTTGCCATTGTAATAGCATTGGGAATTGCTATCAGCCAGTACCTCTGGTACGGGAAAAACGACCTGAAACAATTCGCAAAGAAAATTTTGATTGCCTCAGGTATTGCGTTTGCACTCACCATATTGATTGCCTTAGGAGATCATGTAACCGGTGCCAGCCGGGTTGTACTGTTATTCAGCATATTGCTTGCAACTGTTGTATCTATTGATTTTGTGATACATTACCTGAAGAAAACCAGCAACGTAGGCGGCGCCTTTACGCACATAGGGTTTACGCTCTTCCTGCTGGGTGTTGTGCTTGCTTTCAGCAATTCGCAGATTATTTCCAAAAACACATCCGGATTCGACCTGGGCAAGGAAGCTGATAACCGTGAAAACCTGGTACTGATGAAAGGCGTTGGCCAACCCATGGGCCAATATATGGTTACCTATTCTGATGCCGTTACCAAAGGAAGAGAGACTTTTTATAAAGTAGATTTTGTTAAAATGAAAGATGCCGGAACCGGTAAAGTAGATTTCTCGGTGCATCCTTCGTTAAATGTGAATACCCGCATGGGCAATGTTTACAACCCGGATACGAAACATTTTATCGACAAGGACATTTATACCTACCTCAGCTATGCCCAGCAGAGTAATGGAGTTGCAGATGCCGACGGATTCAGCAAAAGCGGCGAACAACCCATGAATGTGCACGACACCATTGTGATATCGCGTAGTTTTGTGATCCTGGATAATGTAAAAACCACCATGGTAAATGACGATGTAAACAATGCCAGCATCACAGCCATGTTTAAAATAATCAGCATGCAGGAAGGCCAGCTCGAAACTGAAATCAAATACGAGATTGTAAATGGTGAGCTGAAAAGGACTGACGGGATTATTGAACCGCTGAAAGTAAAACTTCGGTTCGAAGGCGTTGCTTCCGATTCGAAAGCCATTCATGTTGGCATCTATGAAAAACAGCAGGATTATATTGTGATGAAAGCCATTATTTTCCCGTTTATGGGCGTACTCTGGCTGGGAATCGTAGTAATGTTCAGCGGGCTCACATACTCCATTATGCGACGCACCATGGGTAAAAACAAAGACACGGAAAACAAGGCATAATACCTTCTCCATGTCTTAAAGCAATTTCCGCAATGCAGGAAGGTATAAAACGTATTAGTTTCGCGGGCGCAGGCAATGTTGCCTGGCACCTGGCAAACGGGCTGAAAGCAAGCGGCTTTAGTATCAGCCGGATCTGGAGCCGCGATATTGCAAATGCCACCCTGCTGGCCGAAGCCTGCGGCGCACTGGCTTGCTCAGAAATATCAGCGTTGCGGGAATATACAGACCTGATCATCATCGCGACAGCTGACAAGGCGATTGCAGGAATTGCAGCCACCATCGGTACTTTCGAAGGAATGGTTGTGCACACAGCCGGTTCGGTGCCCATGGATACACTGGCAGAATACTTTAAAAACTACGGTGTGCTCTATCCCTTGCAGACTTTTTCGAAAGGTATTGCTGTCGACCTGGGTTCGGTTCCGTTTTTTACTGAAGCCTCATCGGAAGATTTATTACCTGAGTTGAACCGGGTTGCCCGAAGCCTTTCGGCAAAAGTGCATATTATCGACAGCCGTCAACGGCTGATGCTGCATACCGCNNATCCTTGAAACCGCCCGAAAAGCTGCAAGTGGTGATCCCAAAGCTATGCAAACCGGGCCGGCACGACGTAATGACACCCTTACATTGGAAAAACATCTTACGGCGCTTGCATCAATACCCGAATATGCTGAACTTTACAAACTCTTAGCAAACATTATTTCAAAAAAATACAATACGCCAATTTAATTCACAGCATGTCGAACTACAAGGAAAAACTATTAAAAGTAAACACATTCGTTTTTGATTACGACGGGGTTCTTTCGGATGGATATGTACTGATAACCAGCGACGGGGATGCCCTGCGCACAGCAAATGTTAAGGATGGCTATGCCATGCAGCTGGCCATCAAAAAAAATTACAGGATTGTAATTATTTCGGGCGGCTACTCCGAATCGATGAAACGGCGACTCGAAAGCCTGAAAATTACAGATATCTTTCTGGCGGTTGATAAAAAAATTGATGTGTACAACCAGTACCTTGAAACGCACAAGCTGTTGCCTGAAAATATCCTGTACATGGGCGACGATATTCCCGATTATGAAATTATGCTCAACGCGGGTGTTCCAACCTGCCCTGCCGATGCAGTGGAGGAAATAAAACGGGTGGCAACCTATATTTCGCACCAGCCAGGCGGCCATGGCTGTGTTCGCGATGTTATTGAGCAGGTGCTTAAAGTACAGGGAAAATGGATGAATGATGATGCTTATCATTGGTAGGAGAAAAGAAAAGGTTAAAGGATAAAGGNNAGTATTCAATTTTTAATGAGTAAAGGTGATTTTTAGATGCGGACAATAATAAACATGCTGAGGCTGCCTAACCTGCTGATTATCGCTTTCACCTTATTACTCATCCGGTATTTTCTGTTTATCCCGGTTTATGCATCAGCAGGCATTATACCCGCAATTACCGATCTGCAATACCGGCTGATGATTGTTGCCACAATGATGATTGCGGCTGCCGGGTACATCAGCAACGACTATTTTGATGTGATCGCCGACCGTGTNNTTGCTCATTCTTGCACTTGCACTTTTGGTCGCCTGGTGGTACGCAATCCGTTTAAAAAAGAGCCTGCTCTGGGGCAATTTGGCCGTTTCGTGCATGTCGGCAGGAACCATAGTGATGGCCTGGCTGATAGAACATACCGGCAGTAATTTGCCCGACCAGGCAGGTAACAGCATTTCACGTATCGTAATTGCTATCAGCATATTCGCGTTCCTGCTGAGTTTGCTCCGGGAAATTGTAAAGGACATGGAGGATGTAGAAGGCGACTGGCTGCTGGGATGTCGTTCGCTGCCGATCACCATCGGGATAGACTCAACCAGGAAAATGCTCTATGCACTTTCGGCTGTAACAGCGGGGCTTTTAATTTATACCCAGGTTGAATTGATCCACAGCAGCCGGGTAATAGCTGCAGCCTGGCTGATGATGGCTGTTGAATTGCCATTGCTCTATTTCGTGATTGCACTCGGGAAATCGAATACCAGGAAACAGTTTCACAAATTAAGCACGCTGCTCAAGTGGATTATGCTGGGAGGAATATTAACCCTGATTGCCGGGCATTTTTAATAACTTTACACACCAAACTTTCGACTGCCACCTGAACTTTTATTTTTACAAGTTTATTGCGCACTTTCATGAAACAGGAAATACTCCGCCATTACAACTTATTGCTGGGATCGAAATCGCCGCGCAGGCAGGAACTGCTTAAAGCGCTGGGGCTGCATTACAAACTGGTGGATATAGATGTGGAAGAAGTGTTTCCGAACCATTTACAGGGAGCCGAAATTGCACGTTACCTCTGCCAACTGAAAGCAGATGCCTACGACCCGNNAAGAAGCCATTGAAATGCTGAAAAAACTTTCGGGGAAACAGCACTCGGTATTTACAGGCATCTGCCTTAAATCGCCCGGCCACAAAGTTGTGTTCCATGCGCATACGCTGGTTAATTTCAGAAAACTGAGCTCCGACGAAATTGAATATTATGTAGCCCATCACAAACCTTTCGACAAAGCCGGTTCGTACGGCATACAGGACTGGATCGGCTATATCGGGATCACCGGCATCGAAGGTTGCTATTATAATGTGATGGGTTTCCCGGTTGAAATGTTTTACGAGCAATTGAACGATTTTATTTCGGAATGTATACGTTCGGCCGAAAACCCAACTGAAAAATAGATCTGCCCTCGGCCAACCATCGAAAACAAGATAAAAACATCAGCCCTGTTATTCTATCCCTTTTCAAAAACCACCCCCAGCCATGAAAACATTACTAACCCTCCTATTATTGATTGCCGTTATGCATGTAAAAGCCCAGGAACAAATTACCTACAAGGAACCGCCACGCGAAATCTATGATTTAATCATGGCCCAACCGGTGCCATCGGCAAGCATCGACGATGCCGGCAAATGGATGTTGCTGCTCGAGCGAAACACATTCCCTTCGGTAGCCGAACTGGCCGAACCCGAACTGCGCATTGCCGGGCTCAGGATAAATCCGAACAATTTTGCCCAAAGCCGCATGGTAACCATTGCCGGCATGAAACTGAAGGACATAAATACACTACAGGAACACGCCATTGCAGGGCTACCTGCTAATATGCGCGCCACGAGCTTGCAATGGAACCCGTCGCAAACCAAAATTGCCTTCGCTAACCTTTTATCCAGCCGCGTAGATCTTTACGTGGTAGATATTGCCACTTTTACAGCCACCAAAATAAACCAGCTGCCGCTGAATATAGTATCAGGCGGAACTTTTACCTGGATTACCGATAACAGCCTGCTTTACAAGGCAACCGTGGCAAACGCCGTGAAACCTGAAAAACCCCTTGCACCTACCGGCCCGGTTGTGCAGGAAAGCCTGGGCAAAAAAGCCGCTGCCCGCACCTACCAGGACCTGATTAAATCAGGCTACGANNATTATAAAAAGTTTCAGCCTTTCGCCGGATAACAATTACCTGCTGTTGCAAACCATCGAAAAGCCTTTTTCGTATACGGTTCCGGCAGGCGAATTTCCGCACACGGTAAAAGTAACCGACCTGAAAGGAAACCTCGTGCGGTTAATTGCCACGAATCCTTCATCCGAAGGTGTGCCCATTGGTTTTGACGATGCACCCGATTACCCGCGTGGCTTTTCGTGGCGCAGCGACGAACCTGCAACGGTCACTTATATTAAGGCGCTCGACGGCGGACTCGGAAAATCGAAGTCGAAGTGGCGCGATGCCATGATGGCCGTAAAAATTGACCCTGCCAACCCTGCAACCCCGGCTGTTGAATTATTTAAAACCAGCATGCGCTACGCGGGAGTAAACTGGGGCGACCAGAACCTGGCTGTGTTTTACGAAGAATCGTATGCAAACCGCAAGTTTCAGATGAACCGCTACAATCCGGCAACCGGCAAATCCGATTCGCTTTATGCCCGCAGCTCCAACGATTCGTATTCGGATATCGGCAGCCCGCTGACACAGAAAAACAAGTTTGGCCGGCAAACTTTAATTGTTTTAAATGGCAAAGAGCTGTTG
>DGQJ01000181.1 GCA_002389705.1 Bacteroidales bacterium UBA4417 | reverse complement strand
TTTTTTTATCATCATACCGTGTATTTAATTATTGATCCGGTGATTAAATGCATGCAATGTATGAACAAATGTAGCCCCTGTTTGGCTCCTGTGAAGGCCGGTTAATGTTTAAAATCTTCATTTTGCACTGTCCGGCATTCCCTTCCTGTTACCGTAACTGCTGCAGGTAAAGCTGAATCGTTTTTTCAAGCCCCAGGTAAAGGGCTTCGCTTACCAGGGCATGGCCAATTGAAACCTCTTTAATTTCGGGAATGGTTCTTACGAGGTACCACAGGTTGTTCAGGTCGAGGTCGTGGCCGGCATTTATCCCAAGTCCGTTTAAAGTCGCAACCCGGGCAGCTTCAGCATAAGGTTTTATGGCTGCCACGCGATCGGTGATATAGTTGGTGGCATAGGCTTCGGTATACAACTCAATGCGGTCAGCGCCTGTTTCGGCTGCATATGCCACCATTTCGGTTACAGGATCAACAAAAATAGAAGTACGGATTCCATGTGATTTGAATTCCGAAACAATTTCTTTCAGGAACGATTTATGCTTAATAGTATCCCAACCGGCATTTGAAGTAATGGTATCGTGTGCATCGGGAACCAGGGTTACCTGAGCCGGCTTAACTTCCAATACCAGGTCGATGAAACGCGGTATTGGGTTGCCCTCGATATTGAACTCCGTTTTTACCAGCGGGTAAATTTCATAAACATCGCTGTAACGGATATGGCGTTCGTCGGGCCGTGGATGCACCGTAATGCCCTGCGCGCCGAAAAGTTCACAATCAATGGCAGCTTTCAGCACATCCGGCATATTTCCACCCCTCGCATTGCGAATTGTGGCAATTTTATTAATATTTACGCTTAACTTTGTCATCGCTTATAATTAAGGCTGCAAAATTACAAAACCCCGCCTTAGGTTTTACCAATTAAAGGCACGATATTTGAGCGTGTAAATATATGATTGCAAAAGATCTCATATCAGGCATTGTGATGCCGCTTAAACCTTCGGATACCGGGCTGATGGCTATGCATTGGTTCGACGAATTCAGGGTTTCGCACCTTCCTGTGGTGAGTGACACGCAATTCCTGGGGCTGATATCGGAAGATGACATTTATGCAGCCGAGTCCTTTGAAGAGCCGATCTGGAATTACCAGCTCAAACTGCAAAATGTTTCGCTCCTGCAATCGCGGCATATATATGAGGCCATGAAATTGTTTGCCGATTATAAACTGACAACCCTGCCGGTTGTTGATGAAAAAGGAAGCTACCTCGGGGTCATCACTTTGATTGATATGGTCGAAAAAATGGCTGTCACTGCAGCGGTGAGCAACCCTGGAGGAATTGTTGTTCTCGAGTTGAATGCAAACGATTTCTCGATGGTAGAAATTGCAAAAATTGTTGAAGATAATGACGCCAAAATCCTGAGTTTCTATATCAGTTCGCCCGCCGATACTACCCGTCTGGAGCTAACTCTTAAACTGAATCGTATTGATATTCAGCCCGTGATACAATCGTTTTTGCGTTACGATTATACCATAAAGGCCTCGTTTTTCGAAAGTGATTATTTCGATAATTTGCGCGAGCGCTACGATCTACTGATGACTTATTTAAACGTCTGATCCCGGTTCATGCTTGTTCTCAGGGCACACCATACCTCGCTTGCACACGCAATAACGGCATTGCTGTTCTTCTATTTGCTCGGTATAGGTACATACAGCCTGCAGGCCCAGGCCGACACCACGTTGCATTTCGTGCAGGTGGCCTCAGTCGAAATCACCGGGAACCATAAAACAAAAGAACAAATCATTAAAAGAGAGCTGCTTTTCGAAGCAGGGGAGAAATACCCGGCGCCCGAATTCAGCCGTATAGTTAACCAAACCAGACTCAACCTCCTCAATACATCCCTTTTCAATTTTGTAACTATCGATACTGTTCCCATTTCGGGGCAAGGTGAATGGGCGTTGATGAGAATAAAGATTTCGGTCGTTGAACGATGGTATATTTGGCCGGTGCCCATTTTGCAGATTACCGACCGTAATTTCAATGCCTGGGTAAAAACACACGATTTTACGAGGCTCAATTATGGACTCGATATCAAATGGTACAATTTTACGGGGCGCATGGACGAACTGGATGCGAAATTGCAGTTTGGGAAAAATTACGAGCTGAGTCTTGCCTACAACAATCCATATCTTGATAAGAAGAAGCACTTCGGGATGGGCTTTGCAGCCGGGTATAAGCGGAACCGGGAAACCGGGTATATCACCACCGGCGATAAGCTGCAGTTCGCCTTTGTTTCCGAAGGATTAAGCAGCGAAAAATACATTTCGGTTAACAATACATACAGGAAAAATATTTTTACAACCCATCAACTTACGATTGGTCTTCGGGCTATGTCTTTTTCGGATTCCTTGCTTGCATTGAATCCTGATTACAGCTATCAGTCAGTAAATGAGCCGGTTTTCCTGAATGTTTATTATAAGTTGAAAATTGATCACCGCGACATAAAATATTATCCGCTTACCGGTTGGTATGTGGATGTTGAACTGAATAAATCGGGCCTGGGTTTTGGCTTCGAACAGCCGGTTGATGTTAAATGGGCTAAAACTACCACCCGGTATTACGCCAAACTGGCCAGCCGCTGGTATTCAGGTCTTTCCTTTATAGGCAAAGTATCTTCCGGAGCCTGGCAGCCTTATTTCCTGATGCAGGCGCTGGGTTATAACCGCGATTATGTACGTGGATATGAGTATAATGTAATTGATGGAAAACACTTTGCATTGGTTCGGTCGAATATAAAATTTGCCCTGGTTCCCGAACAATC
>DGQJ01000182.1 GCA_002389705.1 Bacteroidales bacterium UBA4417 | reverse complement strand
TGATGGGTTGTAAAAATATTTTTCCTGTATGTATTGTTAACCGAAATGTATTTTTCGCTGCTTAATCCTTCGGAAACAAAGGCGAACTGCAGCTTATCGCCGGTGGTGATATACCCGGTTTCCCGGTTTCGTTTATACCCGGCAGAGAAGCCCATCCCGTAATGTTTTTTCTTATCGAGGTATGGATTGTTGTAGGCAAGACTCAGCTCGTAATTTTTCCCAAACTGCAGTTTCGCATCCAGTTCGTCCATGCGGCCCGTAAAATTAAACCATTTGATATCGAGGCCATAATTAAGCCGGGTAAAATCGTGGGTTTTAACCCAGGCATTGAAATTCCGATCGGTGATCTGTAAAATGGGCACAGGCCAGATATACCACCGTTCGACAAGCGAAATTTTTATTTTCATCAACGCCCAGCCACCCTCACCAGGCACCGGAATGGTATCAATTGCTACAAAATTGAAAAGGGATGTATTCAGCAGGTTGAGCCGGGATTGGTTTACAATCCTGCTGAATTCGGAGGCCGGGTATTTCTCACCAGCCACAAAAAGCAGCTCTCGTTGTACGATTTGCTCTTTTGTTTTATCGTTTCCGGTAATTTCGACAGATGCAACTTGTACATACTGCGAAGAAGTATCGGTTTGTGCCTGCAGGCTGATTGTACTTATTCCCGGCAAAAACACCAGCAACAATGCAGTTAATGCATGTGCAAACGACGTAAGGTGTGCCCTGTGAACAAGCATGAACCGGGATCAAACGTTTAAATAAGTCATCAAAAGATCGTAGCGTTCGCGTAGGTTATCGAAATAATCACTTTCGAAAAANNNNGGCGAACTGATATAAAAACTAAGGATTTTGGCGTCATTATCTTCCACAATTTTCGATATTTCGACCATCGAGAAATCGTTTGCATTCAGTTCGAGTACAACAATGCCGCCAGGGTTACTGACTGCTGCGGTGACTGCCATTTTTTCGACCATATCAAGCAACGTGATCACCCCGAGGTAGTTTCCTTTTTCGTCAACAACCGGCAGGGTGGTCAGCTTATAATCGGCAAACAATTTCATGGCCTCATATATATGCCGCGATTGCAGGAGCGAAACATTTTGAAGTTTGAGCTGATAATTCCAGATCGGCTCTTCGAAGGACTCGGCTGCATATATGTCATCTTCTGATATCAGCCCCANNGTATCCGAAGGTTTAAGCGGCATCACAATGCCTGATATGAGTTCTTTAGCAATCATATATTTATGCGCTCAAATATCGTGCCTTTAATTGGTAAAACCTATGGCGGGGTTTTGTAATTTTGCAGCCTTAATTATAAGCGATGACAAAGTTAAGCGTAAATATTAATAAAATTGCCACGATTCGCAATGCGAGGGGTGGAAATATGCCGGATGTGCTGAAAGCTGCCATTGATTGTGAACTTTTCGGCGCACAGGGCATTACGGTGCATCCCCGTCCCGACGAACGCCATATCCGCTACAGCGATGTTTATGAAATTTACCCGCTGGTAAAAACGGAGTTCAATATTGAAGGCAACCCTATACCACGTTTCATCGACCTGGTACTGGAAGTGAAGCCGGCACAGGTTACCCTGGTACCCGATGCACACGATACCATTACTTCAAATGCTGGCTGGGATACCATTAAGCATAAATCGTTCCTGAAAGAAATTGTTNNGATCGCGTAGCAGCTATCAAACCTTACGTAGAAGCAGCCCGGGTTGCGACTTTAAACGGACTTGGGATAAATGCCGGCCACGACCTCGACCTGAACAACCTGTGGCACCTCGTAAGAACCATACCCGAAATTAAGGAAGTTTCTATTGGCCATGCCTTGGTAAGCGAAGCACTTTACCTTGGGCTTGAAAAAACGATTCAGCTTTATCTTCAGCAATTACGGTAAAACACAGGAATTGCCGCTTACTGCAATTTGAAGATTTTATGCGTTCACCAGGCTTTACAGGAGACAAACAAGGTATCCGGATGTTTATATGTTGAATGCACTTTACCATTGAAGCACCAATTCAAAACACGGAAAATGATAAAAAAATTGCTTGTACTGATTTTGCTGATGAGCGCAGTGGTTGCCATGGCACAAAAAATTGTTGAGCCCCGTGAACTTGAAGAGAAAAATGGGGTATTTTATCAGAAAGGATCACAGGCTCCGTTTACAGGCATGGCAGTTGCCCTGTTTCCTGACGGTAGTAAACAGATGGAAACCCCTTACCTGAACGGCAAACAGAACGGGCTCGAAACTGCATGGTATCCGGATGGAGCCATCATGATGGAAATTACCTATCGCGATGGAGAATTCAACGGTCCTTATCGTTTTCATTACCCGGGCGGCAGCCTTGAATACGAAAAAATATATGCCGGGGGATTAATGAATGGCCCTTCAGTTCATTACTATGCTGATGGCAAAAAAGAATATGAAGGCACTTATACTGATTGCCACGAAACCGGAACCTGGACTTATTATCATCCGAATGGCATAAAAATGAAAGAAGGGAGTTTTAAGCTTGGATTCGAAGACGGGAAATGGCAGTTTTGGAACGAAAAAGGAGAAGCCGTTAAAACTGTTATCTACAAATCGGGCGAAATCGTTTCGGAACAAAACAGCAAATAATATCANNNCTGCATGGATTGTTTGGGCAAAGCGACAACTGGGTAACGGTTGCGCGCCGCATAGCCGACCAGTTTCATGTTTTTATCCCTGATCAGCGTAACCATGGTCAGTCGCCACACGCTTCAGTTCACAGTTTCCCGGCTATGGCCGACGATCTTTCAGCATTTATCGAAGAACATAACATCGTAAACCCGATTATTATAGGACATTCGATGGGTGGTAAAACTGCCATGACGTATGCACTCGAAAATGCCGGCGACGTAAAAAAACTGGTTGTAATCGATATCAGCCCGCGAAGATATCCGGAGCGGAAAATCCATACCCAGGTGATAAGCCAGATGATGAGCATTGACCTCGACTCGGTAACTACGCGTACTGAAGTCGAAAAAATTCTGGATTCGCAGATTTCGGATAGCCGGGTGCGGATGTTTATCATGAAGAATTTATATTACAAAATACATGGCAAACTGGCCTGGCGACTGAACCTCGAAGCGATAAATCAAAGCATGGATTTACTTTTTGATGGCATCAGCAGTGATAACATCTACGCGGGGCCCACGCTGTTTATTCGTGGAGGGAAGTCGGATTATATTTTAGACTCTGACATCCCGTTGATTGAGAACCTGTTCCCTTCGGCCATCATAAAAACAATTCCCGGGGCATCGCATTGGGTTCATGCAGATGCCCCGGAAGAGTTGTGTTACCTTTTAAGCAGTTTCCTCGAAAGGGAGTGCAACTATAAGTAATGATCTTAAAATAAAAGGCTTGCAGGCAAGGAACGGTCAGAAACCTTTTCTGCAAGTCTTTCGGCATTTGGATTAATATCTTTCAACATCAACACTGGCAACACCTGCCTGCAGATCGATTTTAATTTTATTCTTGCTGGCAGCGTAATTCGGAGTTTGATAAAGCTGCTTGCCAATTTTGTTAAATCCCTTAAAATTCTTGCTCGACATAAAAGTGTTTGAAACTATTTCGCAGCCGGCGCTCTCCGGGATTTTAACCGTGATAGATGCAGCACCTGCTTCGAGTTTTACATCACTGAGCGGAAGAATTGCACCCAGTTTTAACACGATATCTGAAGCGCCTCCCTGTATTTTCACGTTGCGGGTTTTGAACCCTGAAAGGTCGAAATCAACCTCGGCAGCACCAACATTCAGATCCAGGTCCCAGGATGGAACAGGGTTAAGCTTCATCACCACGTTATTCCTTACATTTCCCTTGTCGAAATCACCTTTTTCGAGTGAGAGTTCGATGCGGGTCAGACTATCTTCAGCTTTGGCGGTCATGGAGTAGTTGGCTTGATCGTTGTCGTGCTTTACTTCTATTAGTTTATCGGTACTGTCTTTGATCTGGAAATTACCTACGCCGATATTCAGCTTCAGTTCAGCATATTTAGTGAGCGAGTCAAAGTTTTCGGACATTACATTATTATAGGTCGTAACTTCATCCTGATTGTTATCGCGATGGCGGTTATCATTCCATTCAAATTCCCAGTTTTTATCATCTTTAGGCGCATAGATTTGTACTGCCAGAACAGTTATGAGAACAGTACCCACAGACAGAACAAGTTTAATCCAGTCTTTTACAGGAATCAGCGAGATACCCCACAGGATTAGGATTACCGGCCAGAGGTGCCACATGGTATGCCAGCTGAAGAACAGTACGCCGGTATTTTTCAGG
>DGQJ01000080.1:1028-11197 GCA_002389705.1 Bacteroidales bacterium UBA4417 | reverse complement strand
CGCGAAAATAGCCGTTATAGGCAGTTTCGCGAAAACACCCCGCTACCAGGGAGCCGGGAGTTCGCAGGTTAAAACCACTGAGCTTTCGAATGCATGGGACGAACTGAATAAATTAAAGAAGCCCGGCGTAACATTTACATATTGCGAAGGTTATACCAATGATGGATCCCTCAGCGACAAACGGGTTGCCGAAGCTGTTCAGCTGGCAAAACAATCGAACATTGTCATATTATTTGCCGGGTTACCCGACAGTTACGAAATGGAAGGTGCTGATCGTAAAGACATTTCAATGCCGGCCAGCCATAATAAACTTATTGAGGCTGTTACAAAGGCCAATCCAAACACGATTGTAGTACTGCAAAACGGCTCAGCTATAAGTATGCCCTGGGTGGCAAAGCCTGCAGCCATACTCGAATGCTACCTGGGCGGACAGGCCGGGGGAGGCGCCATTGCCGATGTGCTTAGCGGTAAAGTGAATCCTTCGGGTAAGTTATCCGAAACTTTTCCAATGCGCCTTGTAGACAACCCATCTTTTCTGAACTTCCCGGGACAAAACCACGAAACGCTCTACGGCGAAGGCCTCTTTATAGGATACCGATATTACGACAAGAAAAAAGTAACACCCTTGTTCCCTTTTGGCTATGGATTAAGCTATACCACGTTTGCTTACACCAACATGAAGACCAGTGCGGCCTCAATTAAAGATAACGAAATCCTTACTGTTGAGGTGTGTATTAAAAACACGGGGAAAACCGAAGGCAAGGAAATTGTCCAGCTTTATGTTCACGACCACGGAACGGAAGTGCTTCGCCCGGTGAAGGAACTCAAGCATTTTGCAAAAATTGCCCTGAAACCCGGCGAAGAAAAAACTGTTAAATTCGAACTGGGCTTCCGCGATTTCGCCTTTTATGATGCCGCTGTACACGACTGGGTTATTAATCCGGGCAATTTCGACATACTTGCTGGCGGATCATCCGTAAACCTGCCCCTGGTAAAAACCGTTAGCGTTACAACTACCCGGGTTCATTACCCCAAATTAACCCGAAATTCACTGCTCGTTGAATTTTCAAAAAACCCGAAAGGAAAAGCTTTTTACGATCAGATCATCGGCCAGTTGTACAACTCCATGAAAGCTGACCCCAATGCGCCTGTGGATGAAGAAACTCAAAAAGCAATAAACTCGATGATGTTGTACATTCAGGATATGCCAGTTTATAAATTTGTACTGATGTCGGAAGGAAAATTAACTGACGAAATGCTTGAAGCAGTTATTAAATCCGTAAATGAAGAATAGCAGGCAAGAATCTGTAAAAGCATAATCCAGTCCAATACAGTTATAGAGCCGTAAACTGCCGTAAACTGTTTCCCGGCAGTTTTTTATTGTTACTCTTGATATTTGCATAGCATAAAAAAACCTCGCCGGGCTGATTTCCCGACGAGGTTTTGTTTCAAAAATGAGGCCTTTACTTATTTCACTTTGCCTTTTTTAGCATCGCCAGCAGTGCTCTTTAAGGAGGAAGCAATAACTTCGCGGTACCTTCGTGTGGCGGCATGGCGGGCAGCAGCAATGGTTTCGCGGTTGGCCTTTTCGGTGATTTTACCGCGCGATAAATCCTCAACATCAATATACCCGTATGCCAGCAGTAACTGCACCACCATATTGTTTATAATGGTATCGGTACTATATCCCTCAGCTACGTAAACATCCTTACACATGAGATAAAGCTCTTCGGCAAAATCGAGGGTATGCGGTATCTGCATCAGCTGGTCATAGGTTTCGCTATACCCGTTTATCTCAATATTGGTGTTTGGCGTAACCAGCAACGGGCTGAATTCGTGGTTTGCACTGAGTGGCTCATAGCCTTTCAGGTTCACTTTTACTTCCGATTTGGGATCATCGAGGCGCACAAAGCGGGCTTTGCGCATCTGCTCCAGCTGGAAGAGATAATAGTTGTATCTCCATACTTCGAGGCTGTGCTTGTGGTGTTTAAACAACGGGCCATATTTCTCAATAATGAGTTCCTTAACCAGTTGCTTGTGAAGGTTGATCTCCGGACGTTGTATTCTTACTTCGCGGATAAAACGTTTCAGGTCTTCGGCAGCTTTCTGCGGGCCAACAATTTCCTTACCCTTCTTGCCCAGATCGGTGCTCAGCAGGCCGGTTTGGATATGACGACCCATCCCCTTTCCATCAGCGCCGCCGCGCAACAACTCAACCAGGTACTGACGGCTTTTTTCTTCGCCTTCCTCGGCTATAAAAGGATTGCCACCCGGTGTTGAGGCAAGCGCGTTGAAAAGAGCGTGGAACAACTTACGATCCAGCACCCTTTCGATATGTGCATTTTCATCATCAACAGATACGGCTGTATAGCGGAACCGGTTTTTAATAATATCGAATTTAACCTGTTCAATACGGTATTTCTTATCACCTTCTTTTATCTTTTTCCCGACGAATACTTTATTTACAACATCCTCAACATCAATTTTATCCATCAGTTTGTATGAAGAGCAGAGGTAAAAATTTCCGATTTCTTCATCGTATTCCCAATCAAGCACGGTATCGAGGTAGTTACCGTGGCGATCGAGTATTTCGACAATATTTTTATCGGCTGTGTACCGCAAAAATGTGCGCTGGAAACTGGGCAAATCACCACTGGTGGCTTTTTCCATGCGTTCGCCATGCGATTCGCGGTACAGCAGGAAGTTTTCGTGGTTAAAATAATGCGACACGCCGGCTTCTTCGCGTGCAAAATTCCAGGCGGTAAGCCAGATATCAATTTTAAACGGCATGCTTATATCGCAGAAGCCGCTGATGGTTGAGCGGGAATTCAGGTCGTCAACATTGCTGTCGGCACTGCTTTCGAAGAGTGACCTGTACTGCCGGATATAATCGGGATCGAAATCGGTAACCCGGCTGAAATCACCCACTTCGGTGCCGATACCATAAAGATTTCCGGCCTTGTCGGGGAAAAGATGCAGCATATCGCCTGCAATCAGCTTAATGGAGCGTATGCCGGGTAAGTCTTTTTTGAGCCACTTCAGCATCATGGCGGCAAGCATTTCCGATTTACCAACGCCACTGTCGCCACTTACCTGCACCACGAAAATAGTTCCATCGTCTTCCTCAACGGCAAACAGCGAGCCATGTACCGGCACACCACCCATTTCCTTCACTTTTTCGTTGAGCAAGGTGAGGCGCGGCTTCTTGATATCACCGTAATAGTCGACCTTCTTTTTGAGCGGAGTTACAAAAGTTTTGATGTTGCCATCGGGTCCGGGCATATCGAAATAGCCAATCTGCGGGTAGGAAATCACTTTTTCGGGGGCACCGTAAAACAGGATGATATCCGGAACAAAATTCTGAACTTCTTCGAGCGAGAGCGATTCGGGCGCAATGAGCCTGAAATTATCGGCCAGGTATTTGAGATACGATTTCTGGAAAATGTAAAGTTCCTTTACCAGCCCACGTTTTACAATACGGCAGCGGTAGTCATCGCCGTTAATATGCTGTACAAACTTGGCAAGCCGCTGCGCGAAGAAATGGCTCGAAGGCCTGGTGGCCATGTTTTTGATAAACTCCCGCGGCGAAATTTCTGTACCCGGAAGTTCAGCTGGGTGGCTGGCCTCGGTGCGGTCAATTTTATGGAAAGGATATTCGCGCTTCTTGGCATCGGTTTTCATCCGGGTATGGGTTTGCACCGGTTGTTCCGCAGCTATTACACCGCAACGGCTCATCAACTGGTTTATCCAAGCCAGTTTGCCACCCTGGTATTTCTCAAGCACCTTGTTTTTCATTTCGAAATCGTGATACAAGGTATACCCGTGCTGCACCATTTCGTTGATGGCCGAATTCTGGCGGGTGAAACCGGCAAGCGTGAACTTGATGATATAATGATTATAATAACTGTAAAAATCGGTGCCTTTGGCCCGGTTCAGCATGCCGGTGAGGAAAAGTGCAATATCGCGTACCAGCATATTGAGTTCGGCCTTGGCAACTTTATGTCTGCGTAATTCAAATTTCTCTTCAAAAAGCTGTTCAATTTCAAGTTTAAAAAGTTTTTCGGCGTACAGCCTGGTATCGGGTTCAGCATGCCCATCGAGCCGGGCAATAACAGGTTCAATTTTATCCACAACCTGTTTCGAAAAGAACCTGAACCTGTACACCAGCCATAAATGCAACAGGTTATCGGCCAGGTTTCCCCTGGTAGGTATTTTGCTGAATGCTACTTCGGCCAGCATGCCGGTAAGGCTATGCGCGTAAGGATGATTGCGGAAATCGGCTGAGTTGCTGGTAGCTGCCACCAGGTTGCTGATGCGCACTCCCAGGTCGATTTCAGAGGCCGACTTGCCGGTGATTTCTTCGAATTTTTCGACGGCCGATACAAAAACCTCCTCTACCGAGGGCTCCTGCCGCTGTTGTGCAAAAGGCAGGTTAAAATGGATAAGTATTTCCTCAATGTACTTGCGCATAATGCGGTTATAGCCTTCTAACCGGGCCAGGTCGCCGGCCGGGTCGGCAGTGCTTGCATCCAGCGCCAGCAGTTTCACCTTGGCATCGCTGAAAAGGATTCTTTCCAGTTCAAGCAATATCTCCTTCATAATCAGCAGTTCCTCGGGATCGTCGAGCAGGTGCGAATCGGGCTGAAACTCAATTTTACTCTTTACATATTTGAGCAGTGTCGGTTTCCCATACCTGGCTATTACTTCGTTGATATCGAAACTGCGGATGGCAGGAATTTTTTTGTAAACCTGCGGCAACAGGTTTTCGTATACTTTGGAGAAAGCCTTGCTGCCGATAAACTCCAGCAGGTTACTGCATTGGCCTATATTTTCATAAAATTCGAAAACGGCATTTTCGCTGCTGCCAATGGAACTGATGCTTAAGCCACAAGCTTTGGGGAAAGGCAGGTATATGCTCTTGATATCGCTGATTTTCAGATTTTCGATCTGTTTTTTCACCAGGCCTTTTACCAGGGCAAAATCTTCGGCAATTTTCGAAACAAAAAGCTCGTCGGTTTTTTCGGTGAATATCTGGTTCAGGATATCGTCGGTGCGCAGCCCTTTGTTTGCGGGGTTCGATTTAATAGCATAAAACTGTTTCCAGTATTTTACAAACAGCCTTATTGCGCATTCGAGTTCGGTATTCAGCGCCTTGTAGCCGGCTTCGGTACCATCAAGGTAATCGCCCAGCGAAAACCGCAGGAAGCCGCTTCGGTAAGGAATTATAGCCACGCCCCGGGTTTCGGCCATGCGCTTGGTAAATTTTTCGATATCGTGATGCGAGAAAAAGTCGTTCAGCACCAGGTTGAACAGGTATGATCCATCGCTTTCGAGCACATTGCACCAATCGGTTGCCTGCTCCTCATCAAGCACGCGGTAAGCTACTGCTTTTGCTTTTTCGAGGCGCGAAAGTGCCTCGGCCCGGAAAATGCGGTTCACCCTGAAACGGTTCAGCTCGCGGACAATATGATTTTTGTAGTAGCTGAAAAATGCTTCGCCCTTGTATTTAAAGTCATCGGGCAGTTCGAGCACATCCAGTTTATCGAGGCTCACCAGTTCGTCGAGCAGGAAAATATGCAGCGGGCTACCCTCGAACAGGGAAGCTCGTTTTACCTCATCGCCTGCATTGGCAAGGGTTACATGGGTATTTTTAGCAATTTCTTCCTTTATAAAATTATGGAGCTGTTCCTTTATTTTTGCCCTCGAGGCATCTTTAGCCAGGTTTTTCTCCATCATATCCTTCACCTTTTTGCCCAGCTGTGCCATTTCGAGCACATTTACCAGTATAAAAAGTGAATTTGTATTGCCTTTTAAAGGTGTATTTACGCTTTTGGCAAATTCAATCACATCCTTGCGCCCGGGCGAAGCCACCAGCGAGCCTAACCTGTTGCCGGTGGCACCCAGGTTTTTGGTGGTGCTAACGCTCGAAACCATCGAAATTTTGCCCATAGCCGAGATATTGTTCATTATGTACCGGCTGATGGTACACCATTTGGGTTCTTCGGGATCGTCGATTTTAACCGAGTCGTTGTAAGCTTCGTCGAGGAAGAGTGTGATCTGGCTGTGACTCAGGAATTTCAGTAGTTTGAGCAGGGCCACATCGTTAAAATCGCTGTACCCGCTGGGGTTGCTCGGATCGTTGATAATGATGGTTGAGTTGGTACAAAAACGGTCCCAGAGGTTCCCGGTTTCGTCGAAAAGCTGGAACGAGTTTTTAATCCGCTGCAATTTGTTCAGGAACCGCTCGTAATCAATTCGTCCTTCTTCATCCAGCTCTACTTCAATATCGAAAGGGTTTATGTCGAAGCGATCGGCAGGCAGCAGGTCGGTATATTCCCACGATGCAGTACGGTTGAGGAACACAAACGGGCGAAGCGGGTAGTGCGAAAACAACAGGTCGCGGATGATCATCTGCACATCGTCCGAAACCGATGTTTTATCGAGGTTCCCCAGGGCGCCGATAAATTCGCGGACAATTTCCTGTTCTTCGGCGTTGAGTTTATCGTATTTTGAAACAATGCCCAGGTCGATCAGGAAATTACGGAAACGGCCGCGGTTATTGGCTTCGTTTTCAACTTTGGTAAGATACTCCTTGTATTTTTCGAGAAACAGGTTTATACCGAAATTTTTGTGAAAATGGTTGTTGAGGGTTCGCTGGTAGGTATCAGGAATAATATCGAGGATTACCTTGCAGCGCTGCGCGGTTTCTTTTTTAATGGATTTGATTTTCCGCTGCAGCAAAAAGTCGCCGTAAAGTTTTATCTGGGTTCGGCCGCCGCCCTCCAGTATGGTGGCAATGTGCAACTGCGGATTATCCCCATAAAAATATTGCTTCATGCGGGTTTCGAACTCCAGGATCAGCGCTTCGTTTATTTTGCGGTGTTTCTGCGGATCGCGGATGTATTCAATAAGCGTGAGGTAGCCTACCAGTTTGCTGAGGGTATACTTATCGCGCAGTATCTGCCGCGCAAATTCATCAAATTTATAAAGGATCAGGTCCTGGTCGGGGTTGTTACTGTCTGCAAGCTGCTCACTTTTCAATTGCCGGAGCTCTTCTTCGTAATCGAGTATTTTACGTTCCGCCGACTGCCTGAAAAGCATCAGGTTGGCCGGGTTCACTTTATCCAATACCAGCCTCAGGTTCATCTGTGTATTGGCCGGTGCGCCCAGTTTCTTGGTGTGCGCTTTGTTGAGGGTAGTTATAATATCGATGTGAAAAGCAAATACCAGGCAGGTGTTGGTTGCCCGCGATTCGGGCGAGTCGTCGATAAACACAATGCGCGAAAGCAGCGGGAACCATTTGTACTCGTTAAACGGGTTTTGGCGCATATTCCTGATTTTCACCGCAAAAACGCTGGTGGTATCGCTGCTGATGGCTTCATACACCTGGTCGGGAGTAGTAAAATCAATAACTTTTACCACGGCAGGATTAAAAACATGCCCGGCCAGCAGGTCGATGGCTGTATCGGCTGTGCCGCTTACCAGGGTACGGATAAACCCATTGAGGCCTTTAAAATTAACCCCCGAATCGCAACGGTTCAGGAAACTGTCGACTTCGGCTTTGGTTGTATAATGTGTGCTCTGGCTAACCATTTGGTCGAGCACATCGAGCAGGTAATTCCACTGGGCAATTTCAATATACCCGGTAATACCAATCAGGTCGCGGAACTTACGGAGCTCATTTACATTTTCGCCCAGCAGTATCTGGTTCAGGAAATTAATCAGGTACTGCGAAACCGGCGGTGTGCCGATGCTGAAATCCTGCATTTTCAGAATACTGGTAAAATGCTTTTTCTGCTCCTCATCTACCATTTCGGTATCCATAAGCGCGTTGAGCCGCTGTTTGAAAGCCTTGTTGCGTGCACTGTATTCGAAAGCCTTTGAATTTTCATGCGGGTAAATCATCAGGGCAACGTCAACATACCCGGGAATGGCTTCTTTAAGCTCAAGCATCGCCTTGTTTATTTCCAGCTCCTGCCTGGCGGGGTCAACAGGTTCTTCGTGGCAGAGATGCACAAAGTTCTTCAGGCTCTTGAATACCCAATCCGGGATAAAATTTTCGGAACGTTCGCCCAGGGCGGCAAACAACGATATAAATCCTTTTGCTTCGGACGTAAGTTTAATTTTCGGGGTGCCTGAAATTTGCATAACTTAACCAGTTTAAGAAATTTTTTGCAAAGATACGGCTTAATCAAAAAGCATTCCGACCGCTAAATGCCCCGGCAAACCAAGCCAGTCCATGGCAACCCGGTCGGCAGGTGCCGGTTTCGGGATCAGAACATTTGCTTTAAAATTTTCTATATTATTGATTTTATATGCTTTACATAATTATGCATTGCCGAAAACCGAAATCATTTAACTTCCCCGAACAGGCCTGGTTAACCAGCTCATTTATTGCGAAAAGGGCTAATTTTAAGTGAAATACGGATGATTTTCATTTCAAATGTAACGGATCTGGCCAAACGACTGCAGATGTTATCGGGTGAAAAAGGATTCCTGTTCCCGGGTAATTTTTGCAACAAACGTGAGAGGGTAAAACCGCGTTCATTAAACAGATCAGTGCTGAATGCTGAAGTCGGACCAACCGCTTTAGCCCCGGCAAATCAGCAAATCCCATTTTATGCCTGGCTTTTCACTCCACATTTCTGACTTTCGCCGATATTATTTTTGGTACCTTTGCAACTTGCAAAATGTGCATCATGGAAAATAAATTATTCGTTCACAACACTTTATCGCGCCAAAAGGAACTTTTTGTACCAATTAACGCTCCCCACGTAGGCATGTATGTGTGTGGGCCAACGGTATACGGCGATGCTCACCTGGGGCATGCACGCCCGGCCATTACTTTCGACCTGGTATTCCGTTACCTTCGCCACCTGGGCTATAAGGTGCGCTATGTGCGCAATATTACCGACGTGGGTCACCTCGAAAATGATGCCGATGAAGGTGAGGATAAAATCGCTAAAAAAGCACGACTCGAGCAACTGGAACCCATGGAAGTGGTACAGCATTTTACCGACCGGTATCATGCCGCACTCGACAAACTGAATGTGCTGAAACCAAGCATCGAACCAAGGGCATCCGGCCATATCATTGAGCAGATTGCCATGGTTAAAAAAATATTGAATGCCGGCATGGGTTACGAAAGCCAGGGCTCGGTGTATTTCGACGTGGAGCGCTATAACCGCGAACATAAGTACGGAATCCTGTCGGGACGTGTGATCGAAGACCTCTTGTCGAACACCCGCGAGCTCGACGGGCAGGACGAAAAACGCAACAGTTTCGATTTTGCCTTGTGGAAAAAAGCACAGCCTGAGCATATTATGCGCTGGCCTTCGGAGTGGAGCGACGGTTTCCCGGGCTGGCACCTGGAATGTTCGGCTATGAGTACCAAGTACCTGGGCGAGGAGTTCGATATTCACGGCGGTGGCCTCGACCTGCTGTTTCCGCATCACGAAAGTGAAATTGCACAAAGCACGGTTGCCAACCACAAAAGCCCGGCCCGCTACTGGCTGCACAATAACATGATAACCATCAACGGGCAAAAGATGGGCAAGTCGCTGGGTAATTTTATACAGCTCGATGAGTTCTTTGCCGGATCCCATGCTGCCCTCGAAAAAGCTTACAGCCCCATGACCGTTCGTTTCTTTATCCTGCAGGCGCATTACCGCAGCCCGCTCGATTTCAGCAACGAGGCATTGCAGGCTTCCGAAAAGGGATTCCAGCGGATGATGAAAAGTATTGCCACCCTCGAAAAACTGGTTCCTGCCAGCAAATCAACCTTAGATATTGCCGCACTGCAGTCGAAGTGCTACGAAGCCATGAACGACGACCTGAACAGCCCAATTCTTATTGCGCACCTGTTCGATGCTGTTCGCATTATTAATTCGGTTCACGACAAAAAGGAAAGCCTGACTACCGAAGATATTGCACTGCTGCGCAGCACCTTGCATACTTTTGTTTTCGACATTCTCGGGCTGGTGCCCGAATCGGATCCGCAAGCCGGCAACCAGGTAATTGCCAACCTGGTGAATATTATAATTGACCTGCGCCGCGAAGCCCGTACCAACAAGGACTGGGCCACCAGCGACCGCCTTCGCGATGCCCTGGCACAGGCCGGCATCAGCATAAAGGATACCAAGGATGGAGCAACATGGGAGATGGAGTAA
>DGQJ01000080.1:0-925 GCA_002389705.1 Bacteroidales bacterium UBA4417 | reverse complement strand
AATGAAAAACACTGAACGCAAAATTGAGAATGATAAAGTAAGCACGGATTCAGAACATCCACTTCTTCATTTTTCATTCTGTGTTTAGTGTTTTGAGTTAAACTTTAAGGACTGAAAAACATTAAACTCAAAATTGAGAACTAAAAAGTTGGGGAAGCCGACAAGCTCCCAACAATCAATATCTATCATAAATTTTTATGGAAAAAGAACTTCTAGCCTTTATTCAAAAATTCGACGCCGTAGTACAGCCACTCACCAAAGCCTCGGCACTTGCTTACTGGAATGCATCCATCAGTGGCCACGACGATGACTGGAAAAAATCGGAAGAACTGAATATTGAACTCACAAAAGTATTTTCAAACAGGGATGATTTTGCCATTTTAAAACGCATCAGGCAATCGGGAACCATTACCGACGAACTGCTGAAACGCCAGCTCGAAGTAATGTACACGGCTTACCTGGCAAACCAGGCAGACAACGAACTGCTGAACAGCGCCATCAGGTTACAAACAGAAATTGAGAAGAAATATTCGAACTTCCGTGCCGATGTAAATGGTAAAAAACTGACCGACAACGAAGTTGAAGAAATCCTGAAAACTTCGTTAAATTCAGCTGAACTGCAGCAAACCTGGGAAGCACATAAATCCATTGGCCCCCTGGTGGCAGATGATATTATCAGCCTGGTGAAAAAACGCAACGAAATTGCCCATGAACTTGGCTTTGCCGACTACCACCAGATGAGCCTTCAACTCAGCGAGCAAGATCCGGATGAAATCAGCCGGCTGTTCGATGAACTCGATGCCCTTACCCGCGACTCCTTTGCCGGCCTGAAAGGCGAAATCGATGAATTTTTATCAAAACGCAACCAGCTAACTCCTGCCGAACTTATGCCCTGGCATTACCAGAACCGTTTCTTCCAGGAGCC
>DGQJ01000198.1:3414-10747 GCA_002389705.1 Bacteroidales bacterium UBA4417 | reverse complement strand
AGCACCTGTTCCCTGAGTGATGCCGTAACAATAAATGTTGACGATGTAGCCAGGCCGATTGCACGCGATGACCATGCTACAACCAATCTTAGCCATACCATCACCGTTGATGTGCAACAAAATGATACCGACCCTGTTGGCCTGGGATTAGTAACCACTATTTTCGTTGCTCCGAATCATGGAAATGCAAGTGTGAACGAAAACGGATCATTAACATACACCAATCTTCCAAACTATACCGGGAAGGACATTAACGATACGCTCACCTACACCATTTGCGATAAGGGAACCCCGGTAAAATGTTCATCAGCTAAAGTCTTTATTTTAATTCCATGGGAACGGGAGGAAGAAATTGAGGTATTTAACCTGCTTACACCAAATGGCGATGGAGAAAATGATTACTGGCATATTGAAGGAATTAACAATACAGAGAATGAAATCAAAATATTTAACCGGTGGGGCGATAAGATCGTTAAGACCTTCATAAACTATAATAATACGGATAACCGGTGGGAAGGGAAAAATGACAAGAATGAAATTTTACCGGATGGTGTTTACTTCTATATCATAAAAATTAAGGATAAGGAAACTAAAACCGGATGGATTTATCTCCGTGGCGAAGGGAGTAAGTAGTTGATACACTGGCAGGATATGGATTTCATATCCTGCCGGGCCATCAGTCTAAATCCATCCGATCCGTTACCTGTAAAACTGATTATTGAATTTAATACCTCTGATCTCATGAAAAAGCTATTAATTCCCCTTATGATACTCTTGGCTACCAGTATTTTTGCTCAGCAAGATCCACTCTACAGCCAGTATATGTTTAACAAACTGGCTGTGAACCCGGGTTATGCCGGCAGCCGCGAACTACTTACAGCCGACCTGCTGTATCGGTCTCAGTGGGTTAACATCGAAGGGGCTCCGAAAACCATCAGTGCATCCCTGCATTCACCGCTTAATAACCCGCACCTGGCATTAGGCGCCTATGTTTGCAACGACCAGATCGGGCCACTAAACTATACCGGTGCACTGGCTGCTTTTGCCTATCGCGTTATTTTTCCAAAGGGGAAACTGTCCTTTGGTTTGCAGGCTGGTGTTAAAAACAATGGAATTGTGATGAGCGAGCTTAAATCATATAGCCAGCAAGACCCACTGATGTATTCGAATATTGAAAAAAAGATAGTTCCTGATGCAAACTTTGGCGTATATTATTACACCGACAGGTTTTATGCAGGGCTCTCGTCTCTCCATCTACTGCAAAACCAGTCGGCTATGGTAACCGACTCGGCAGGAAATACACAGTTTACCAAACTGCTTTCGCACTTTTACGGCATGACCGGTGCTGCTTTCCCGCTGGGCGATAACGTGGTTTTTCGCCCATCCATACTGGCAAAGTATGTAAATGATGCGCCTCCACAGCTCGATATTAATGCAAGTTTCCTATTTGCAAACACTTTCTGGTTAGGTGCATCATACCGCACTGAAAAGGCTGTTTCGCTGATTACCGAGCTGAACATTAACCAGAATATCCGCTTAGGCTATTCGTACGATATGTGGCTTAATGAGCTGAAAACATACAACAAAGGATCGCATGAATTTAGGGTGAGTTTTGATCTGAATGTTCAGAAACGCATACTTACCCCACGGTATTTCTAAATCCGGACTCAAACCCGAAATTAAAACTATAATTACTGACTTAATCAACCGGAAATGAAACGATATTTTTTAGTACTGTCAATCTGCCTGCCCATACTGTTTTTCATGAGTTGTCAGCCCATTTATAAGGCACAGAAGCAGATGGACAAATATAACTATGCCAAAGCAGTTGAAGTTCTTAATAAAGCAACTGAAAAGGAGAAGTACAAAGCCGAAGCCTATCCCATGCTGGCGGAATGTTACAGACAGCAACACGAACTTACCAAAGCAAAAGAAGCCTATGCCCAGGCTATTGCCCAGCCCGATGCAAAACCTGAAACCTATTTTTATTATGGTAAAGCGCTGCAATCGACAGGCGAATACGAAAAGGCACGCGAAATGTTCCAGGTGTATTCAAAGAAAAAGCCTTCCGATCCAAGAGGACCTCAATACGTATCTTATTGCGACAGTGTGCTTGGTCCCTGGCAAAAAACAGAACCCAAATTTGAAGCAAAAACAGCGGGAAATATAAATACTACCGAAAGTGATTTTGGCCCGGTAATCGTGAATGGTGAACTTGTTTTCGCATCTGATTTTATTCGTAACCCGGCAGAAGCCAAAAAGTATGGCTGGACCGGGCGAGGTTACCTGGATATAATGAAGTCGGCCCCCGAAACTCCCAGCGATTTCTGGAGCGGGTTAAAGATGCCAACCGAGTTCGACGCCGCGCTGAACCAGAAATACCACGATGGCCCGGCCACCTTTAGCGCCGACGGAAATACCATTTATTTCACCCGTTCCTTCTTTGGTAAAGCTAAGAGAGAAGGTATTTACAAAACCAATGAACTGAAAATTTTCTATTCAACCAAGGCTAATGGCAGCTGGGGCGAGGTGAAACCCTTTTACCTGAACAGCAAAGATTATTCGGTAGGCCATCCTTCGCTTTCAGCTGATGGGGAAACACTATATTTTGTAAGCGACATGCCTGGTGGCCTGGGCGGAACCGATATCTGGATGTGCCGGCGCGAAGGCGATAGCTGGGGAAAACCAACAAACCTCGGCCCTACTGTTAATACGAAAGAAAACGAAATGTTCCCAAGCATCAATAACGACGGGACTTTATATTTTTCGAGTGAAGGGCATGCCGGTTACGGTGCCCTCGACATTTTCGAAAGTAAAAAAATAAATGAAAATTGGACAACCCCGATAAACCTGCAACGACCGATCAACAGTTCATACGACGATTTTGCCCTTGCATATGCACCGGGTTCAAAAACAGGCTTTTTCTCCTCGAACCGAACCGGAGGCGCAGGGAATGACGACATTTATGTTTTCAGGAATATAGAACCTCCCTCGCCTGCATTTATCAGCGGCGTTGTTAAAGAAAAAGTAAGCATGCAACCCATAGCCGGAGCAACTGTTTTTGTACTAAATCCAGAAACCGGCAAAGTGAAAGTGGTTAAAACCGATGCAAACGGTATTTTTAATACGTTGATCGATAAACCGGCATCCTTCATAATTAAAGCCATGATGCCGAATTTTATTGCCGACTGTGTGCCTGTGCCTGTTCCCGAAATGAAACCAGGCACAACAACTAAAGCTCCGCGTGAGTTCCTGCTCGATAAACTTATCATTCAAAAAACCTTCCAGGTAAATAACATTTACTACGATTTTGATAAATTCAATATCCGTGAAGATGCAAAACCTGAATTAGATAAGCTGGTGCAGATTCTGAAGGAAAACTCCATCAATGTTGAACTTGCATCGCATACTGACAGCCGCGGATCGTCGGCTTATAACGAAAAACTTGCACAGCGCAGGGCCGAGTCGGCCGTAAAATATATTGTTGGCAAAGGAATAGGAAATGAAAGAATTACGGCTAAATCGTACGGTGAGCAGAAACTGATCAATAAGTGCTCGGATGGTGTAAAGTGTTCCGCTGCCGAACACCAGGCAAACCGGCGTACCGAATTTACAGTTACCGGTTACACTGTGCCCGCTGTTTCGCCTGATCAGTTTGACCAAGGTCAATATAAAGATGGCGACATTATTGACTTAAAATCTCTGCCTGAAGGGTTCTTCGGACAATGTAAATAGATACTTACCAAAACCACTGATACCATTATGTTAAAAGCCATACCCTACCCGGTGTGGCTTTTTTTTTATCGTTTACGCAAGCGGGAAGGCGTATCGGAGACCTTTCATCCCTGGAACTGCAGATAGTATTTTCAACCTGTAATTTGTGAAATAAAATTAAATCATGTAGGTTTGTCATATAAAACCAATCAGAATATCAAAGCAACAGATCATTCGTTTTAAATCTCAATCAAATGGAAGATTCAATCATTTCATCAATGGCAGAAAAGCCGATCAGCACCCCACAACTCACACCCGAATCAGCCGATTACCTTTTAAAGGCTGCAAAATGGGGGAAATTCCTGGCTATACTGGGCTTTATTATCACCGGGCTACTGATTATAGCAGGTGTCGCTATGGGATTTGTTATGAACAGCGTTCAGGATGAAATGAACCCTGTTGGCATGGCCTTTCCGCCTGTATTGTTTTCAATAATTTACGTTATCATTGCTGGTATTTATATTATCCCGGTGATATTCCTGAATACTTTCTCGAATAATGCGATAAAAGCCGTGAACGATTCAAACACTGAAAGCATGACAATTTCATTACGAAACCTGAAAAACCTGTTTGTGTTTGTAGGAATATCAACCATTGTGATGCTTGCCCTGTATACTGTGGTTCTGATTTCAATCGGCATAGCTGCATTATTTAGTTTCTGATCACCTGGTACTCTTTCCACCTTTTTCAATCAGACAGATTGTTTAGACCGGAAACGTCCAGGGTAATATCAGCTTAAGGCAATCTGCAGCACCCGAGTTATTATTATTGAGTTACCGCCAGACCTACATATTTTAAGAAACCTGCTCCTCCCGAAAATCAAATTTTGGGGGGAGTTGTTATTTATGACCAAATACACACTAATTTTGCCGCCTTTTAATTGAAGCATAAAACCATTACCCGTATTCACAAAAGCCATTTTATGAAATTGAATACCAGGCAGTTATTAAACAAACCAATCATTTTAGCAATTTTGCTGCTTTTCATATTCCGATGGAATGCAGCATTTGCCCAAAACCAGGCCGACACCACGATCAATAAACTTATAACCCTTGAGCAACTGGTTGTTACTGCCGATCGTACACCAGTGATGTTCGAACAACTGAAGCGCAGCATACAGGTAATCAGCAGCAAGNNAAATTGAAAATATGCCGGTTCGTAACCTTTCTGAACTGATCAGTTATGCCCTGAATACAGATATACGTGGCCGCGGATCTTCCGGTATGCAGGCCGATATAAGCATCAGGGGTGGTTCATTTGACCAAACCCTGGTATTGCTCAATGGCATGAACATCAGCGATCCGCAAACCGGTCATCATAACATGGATATTCCTGTTGACCTATCGAGCATCAACCGTATCGAAATACTTAAAGGCCCTGGCGCGCGGGTTTTTGGACCAAATGCCTTTAACGGGGTAATAAATATAATTACCAACGAGAAAAAAGCTGACCAGCTCTCGGTAACGGCCATGGGTGGTCAGTACGGGCTTTATAGCCTCTCGGCATCCTCCGCTTTTCATATCCGTAATACCACTCACACCTTGCAGGCAAGCAATTCGGCTTCCGATGGATTTACCCACAATACTGATTACAAAGCGCTCAACCTCTTTTACAGTGGCACGGCAGGCATAAGCCAAAGGCTCGAATACCAGGCTTCGTATATGAAGAAAGCCTTCGGAGCCAACAGCTTTTACACCCCCAAATACCCTGATCAGTACGAGATAACGCAGACCATATTTGCATCAGCCAGGTATAAAACAAATTTTAAAGGATTTGCACCCGCAGTTTATTTCCGCAGGCATTATGATGAATTTCGCCTGTTCCGGGATGAAGCCCCGGCCTGGTACAAATCACACAACTATCATTATACTGATGTTTTAGGCTCAAATGCCAACCTGTGGACCAGTACCGGCAGTAAAAGCAAACTTTCGGTTGGTTACGATGTAAGGTATGAACTAATACGAAGCAACAAACTGGGCGATTCGCTCGATACGTGGATTCCGGTAAAAGGAGTAGATGGCGCTTTTTACACCCTTGGAAAAGAAAGGACTTCGGCAGGCTTGTTTATAGAAGAATCGGTTAACATTAAAAAATTCTCAGTATCGGCGGGTCTGCTGGCCAGCTACCTGAGCGCACTTCCCGGAAAGATCACCATTTACCCTGGCCTGGATGCGGCATACCAGTTGGGTAATAATTTCAGGATTTACGCCAATGCGAACCGAACACTCCGCCTGCCAACATTTACTGATTTATATTACAATGATGCAACCAGCAAGGGCGATCCAAACCTGAAGCCCGAGGAAGCCGTCACCATCGAAACCGGTTTAAAATATAATCTACCAGGTATCACTTCACATATGGCTATTTTTAAACGATATGGCCACAATATGATTGATTGGGTGCGAACCTCTGTTACCGATCCCTGGCAGGCTACCAATATTACGGATATTAATGTGGCAGGTTTCGAAACCAGTGTGGCGTTGAACATGGAAGAACTGGTACCCGGCAATTCATTTCTGAAAACCCTGACTTTCGGGTATGCATACCTGAAGGCTGATAAATCAAGTGATGAATTTATGTCGCGCTATGTACTTGATATCCTTAAACATAAAGCCGACCTGCTGGTTAATCACAAGGTATGGCAAAACCTATCGGCTTCGTGGGCATTCAGTTACCAGGATCGGGAAGGAGGATATATAAAATATGAGAATGGAATACCCGAAGCCTCGGAAACACCCTACAATCCCTTCCTGGTGATGGACCTGCAACTGAATTACAAACTTAAAAAATGGTTGTTTTTTGCAGAAGCAACAAACCTGCTGAATACTGAATATGTGGATTATGGCAATGTTCCACAGGCCGGAAGATGGTTCAGGATGGGGCTCAGGTTTAACACGTTTCTTGGCAAAGCACAATAATATCCGGTGAAAGAACAGGTTAAAACCGGCTTACTGTATTCATAAAAGTATTTTATTTTAGCGCTTGCCAGCGGGGAATTCATTTTTATGATAGCAATAGGTTCCGGTCTCGGATAAATTTCTTAGGTTTGTATACATAAACCACATTGATCCTACAATAAATAAATCATTCATATTATGGCAACTACAGCTATTGACCCCAACATTTTAAAGAGAGCACAAGCCTGGCTTGATGACAATAATATTGATGCTGAAACCAAAACCCGTATCAGCAACCTGATCGCAAACGACCCGGCCGAACTGGCTGAGAGTTTTTACTGCGACCTCGAATTTGGCACAGGCGGGTTGCGTGGCATTATGGGCGATGGCACCAACCGCATGAATAAATACACCGTGGGCATGGCCACACAAGGTCTTGCCAATTACCTGAAATCGGTATTTGCAGCTGAACCTGAAATCCGTATTGCCATTGCGCACGATTCAAGAAATAACAGCTCTTATTTTGCCCGCATTGCTGCTGATGTGCTCTCGGCCAACGGCATCATTGTATATCTTTTCGAAAACCTCAGGCCAACACCCGAACTTTCGTTTGCAGTGCGTTACCTGCATTGCCACAGTGGTATTGTGCTCACGGCATCGCA
>DGQJ01000198.1:0-3405 GCA_002389705.1 Bacteroidales bacterium UBA4417 | reverse complement strand
GGCGAGGTAAATTTTGCCGGCGACACTATGAAGATTAACATGATTGGTGAAGCAATCGACCAGGAATTCCTGAGGGTATCGAACAGTTATTCGCTGGCACCTGAGGTTATTGCTCCGCAAAAAAACATGAAAATTGTTTATACTCCACTACATGGAACAGGCATAACCCTCGTACCAAAAGCGCTGAAAAATTATGGGTTCGAAAATATACATATTGTTGAAGAACAAGCAGTTTCTGACGGCAATTTCCCAACCATTGTTTCGCCCAATCCCGAAGAAAAAGCGGCCATGCAAATGGCGCTGGATAAAGCAAAGCAAATTGATGCCGACCTGGTGCTTGCTACCGATCCTGATGCCGACCGTATTGGGGTAGGCGTAAAAGATACTGAAGGAAATTATATTTTACTCAACGGGAACCAAACCGCAGCCATACTCACCTATTACCTCATAAAACAGTGGCAGTCAAAAGGGAAACTGACAGGCAATGAGTATATCGTTAAAACCATTGTAACCTCCGAGCTTCTTGGAGATATTGCCCGTAATGCCGGGGTTGAATATTTCGATTGCCTCACCGGTTTTAAATGGATAGCAGAAGTGATCAGGAAACTGGAAGGCAAAAAGACCTTCATTGGTGGCGGCGAAGAAAGCTATGGCTTTATGATCGGTGATTTTGTGCGCGATAAGGACGCTATAACCTCATGCTGTATTTTTGCCGAATGTGCTGCCTGGGCTGCAAGTAAAGGAAAAAGCCTATACGAACTACTGCTCGACATCTACCTCGAATACGGTTTATATAAAGAAAACCTGGTAAATGTGGTTAAAAAAGGCATGAGCGGGCAAGCCGAAATAAAAGCAATGATGGAAGGATTCCGGGCTAACCCGCCAAAGGAAATTGCCGGCTCAAAAGTTAAACTCATGAATGACTTTGAACTGCGACAGGCAACCGATATTCATACCGGTAAGGTTACTCCTATTGAGTTACCTAAGAGCGATGTGCTGCAGTTCTTTCTCGAAGATGGCAGCAAAATTTCAATGCGCCCCTCGGGAACCGAACCCAAAATTAAGTTTTATTTCAGCGTAAGAGCCGACCTGAAATCGGTGGCCGATTTTAAAACAACCGAAGCCAAACTCGATGGCCGCATCGAAGAAATTATCGTGGCCATGGGATTGAGGTAAAAAAGACGGAAGACCGAAGTCAGGAGTCCGAAGCCGGAAGTTCATGTTGCTTCCTGCTTCGGATTTCTATAATTAGTCCTGCTCTGATTTCAATTCAAAATCCTGTTCTGGTTTACAATTTGCTTAAACCAATTTCAGAACCAGGCAGCTTGACGTCTTCTTACTTCCGTCTTCCGACTTCAGTCTTCCATCTTCCGTCTTCGGACTTCGGTCTTCCAGCCAATTCAAACTAATTACATCCAATTAATTGTACCATCATCAAAATTCTCCATGATCATCACCGAACAGATTGAAATACAAACTATTGCCGTTCACAATGTGGGCAATAAACTGAACGACGAAGGCATACGTTTCTCAAAAACAGAGCTGCGAACCGACGAAAGCATCAACAACCTGCTGCTTACTTATTTCTTTTCGCCGTTCAAATCGAACGAGTATTACAACCTGTACCACGAATCGGATATTAACCTGAACGAGGTATATGCTTTTGTTTCGGAGATTTTTGATAATCCTGAAACCCTGTTCGACCAATCCGTGAACCTGGCAAAACACCTGTACGAAGTTAGCGTGCACCCGAAAGTAAAAGGTGGTGAACTTTACGTGGTTTACTTCCGCGATTGCATTGTTGAGGGCGAAACGATGGATGCCGTGGGGTTGTTTAAATCGGAAACCAAAGAAACTTTTCTGAAAGTATACCCAAAAAATGATGGATTTGCCATGGAAAGCGAAGCAGGTATCAATATTCATAAACTGGATAAAGGATGCCTGATTTTTAATACCGAACGCGAAAACGGGTACCTGGTTTCGGTAGTCGATAACCTGAACAAAGGGGGTGAAGCACAATACTGGATTGATCATTTTTTACATGTGCTGGTGCGAAACGACGACTATTACCAGACTAAAAATGTACTCAGCATGTGTAAGAGTTTTGTGATTGAAAAATTTCCTGAACAGTTCGAGGTTAACAAAGCCGACCAGGCCGAAATGCTGAACAAATCGGTGAAGTTTTTCAAGGAAAACGAAAATTTTGATATCGATGATTTTGCCAACGAAGTAATGCAGGCCCCCGAAATGATCAGCAGTTTTAAGTCGTACAAAACTGAATTTGAGGTGGAACACGACGTTAAGCTTACCGATAATTTCGATATTTCGACGGCAGCCGTGAAAAAGCAAAGTAAGTTTTTTAAGAGTGTGATTAAACTGGATAAAAATTTTCACATCTATGTTCACGGCGACAGCCAGCGGATAGAAAAGGGCTTCGACCAGGCCTCGGGAATGCATTTTTATAAATTGCTTTTTGAAGAAGAAAGTTAACACTGTGCAATTCAGGCATAAAAAAAGCCACTATCCCGCCCGGCGAAAAAGTGGCTTTTTAAATTTTAACTTCATCTACAAACTCATCCTCAGCAAATTAAGTGCTCCACCGGCTTTAAACCAGTCGATCTGCACCTGGTTATAGGTATGGTTAACCGGGAATTGATCTGTGGTTCCATCAGAATGATGCAGGACAATCATCAGTGGCTTCCCAGGAGTGAACGAAGTAAGGCCGGTGATGTCAATGCGGTCGTCCTCCTGAATAAGCTCATAATCGGATTTGTTGACAAACGTCAGCGCCAGCATACCCTGTTTTTTCAGGTTGGTTTCGTGAATGCGGGCAAAAGATTTAACTAGTATGGCTTTTACACCCAGGTGGCGGGGTTCCATGGCCGCATGTTCTCGTGAGGAGCCTTCGCCGTAATTTTCGTCGCCAACTACTACTGAGCCAATTCCGGCAGCCTTGTAAGCCCTTGCGGTGGCTGGAACTGCATCGTATTGGCCATTCAGCTGGTTTTTAATCAGGTTGGTTTTCTCGTTGAAAAAGTTTACTGCCCCAATCAGCATATTGTCCGATATATTATCGAGATGACCGCGGAAGCGTAACCATGGGCCGGCCATCGAAATATGATCGGTAGTACATTTCCCCTTGGCTTTGATAAGCAATGGAAGTGCTTTCAAATCAGTACCTTCCCAGGAAGCAAAAGGCTCGAGCAACTGCAGTCGCTGTGAATCAGGTTTTACCACAATGCTGATCGACGAACCATCTGCCGGAGGAGCAAGGTATCCGGGATCTTTAACATCAAAACCTGCCACAGGCAATTCAATTCCTTCGGGCTCATCAAGTTTAACTTTTTCTCCGACTTCGTTAACCAGGTAATCGGTTAAAGGATTAAAACACAGGTCGCCGGAAAT
>DGQJ01000145.1:5306-7124 GCA_002389705.1 Bacteroidales bacterium UBA4417 | reverse complement strand
AGGCCAGCTGCAACTTTTCCCTGACAAGTTGTACAGGGTTTTTGCCAGTGTGGCTGTTATGTACAGCCTGCATTTTAACCTGGGCAAAAGCATTTACTGCTACTGCCATAAGGATGAAAAGTAAAATTTTTTTCATAGCGCATGGTTTTAATTAATGTTCCTACTCATAGGCTTTTCAGTTACGCCCCTGCTTTTTGTTACTGAACAGGTCAGCATATATGACCAGATTAACGATTATTAAATCCCGGACCTCGATGGCAGAAGGATTTACTGACAAGCCTTACAAATGTACTTCACAAGAAGCAAAATACTAAAACTACAACAATTTTCATCCATAAATGATTCAGTTCTATTTATTCAATGGTAACTTATTTATCAATGGCAGGTGTAAGCGCATTTATATCAAATGCTTCAAGAAAACGGTTAAGGCTGTAGCCCGGAGCATTGTTTTTAAGCCATTGCTCTTTTTCCTTTGTATATCGGCTGGTTTCGGCAAGACGACTAAACGACAAAAACTGAATGGCCGATCGCGGGAGTTTTTTATCCCAGTATTCAGNNGCATATTCGGCTTCGAGCATGGGCAACATGAGGTCAGCCTGCATTTTTTCGGGATGCAGTTTCCAGTATTCGATTTTGAGTTCAGCAATTTCGCGAAATTTTACCGGAAGGTAATACGGAGGCCTGTCGGGGTTGTACATTACAATTACTTCGCTGATATAGCGATCGATGCCATTGCCGAGTTCTTCTTTTTGGCCAACCAGGTAAAAACAGGTGCTAAGCTTGTCGTTTACAACTTTCCATTTTTCGTAATCGAACCCAGGTTTTGGATTGTCGTTAGGTTTCGATGCGCCTAATCCGTAGTTCGCTCCCAGAAAACCAGTAAACCGGTTCACAGAGATGGTCCAGCTCGGGGGTTCAATCCTGTAAAATTTAGGCTGCCCTTTGTCCAAAAACCAATCGCCGAATCCAAAACGAATGGTACACGGAATGCCATACCCGGTTTTACCGGGGCAATTTTCGGCAAACACATACGTTTCGCAATTGAAGCCCTTCTGGTTTACAAACACCGGGTTTGTCCTTACCAGGTCAGTTATTTTGATGATTTTCTGGTAATTGGCTGCCGTTTCGGTTTTTGTGAAACCGCAGTCCCAATGTGTGTAAACACCCCAGTCGATCAGTTTGAACGTACCGGGATGATCAGGTAGCAGCGGGTAGTCCTGCGCAAAAATATTTGCATGAATGTTCACAAGCAGGCAAAGCAGTATTGGAATAATTGTTTTCATAATCGGTATTTTTTGCTGGTAAGCTTCCGATGGTTATCAGGGTCCTGGCCGGCGAAGGTGCATTATTTGTTTAATGTTTATTCCTGATTAAAGGCAATGCAAGCCTAAAACCCTACCTGGTAAACATTTTTCGCTTCGGTTCTTACTCCTTCCATAACGGTGGCAGTAACTTCGTAGTTTTTGCCTGTTCGTGCTGCACCACCCACGGTAGCACTCAGTTCGCCTTTTATCCCTGTATCGGTTTCTCCGTTATCGTATTTGGTAAAGGTAAAACCTGCTTTTGCTTCGCCCTTCACACCCATCAATCCGCCTTCGGCACCTACACCCACAAATGAGGTAGTACTTTTATTTTCGAAATTCCGTTTTATGGAGAAAGCCACTACTGCCGAGCATCCAAACTCAAAACTTTCGCATTCAAAATCCATACTGCACATGGCCAGCGAAAGCGAAAACTTTGAATCCTGGGGGCAATTGTTTTCTTTGGGTTCTTTTTCTTCAACTTCCTCGGCAGGCACAGGATATGGATTGGCGAACA
>DGQJ01000145.1:0-5279 GCA_002389705.1 Bacteroidales bacterium UBA4417 | reverse complement strand
ATGTCGTCGAGGATCTCTTTCTGATTATCCGCAGTGGTTTTAAAGATAGCCAGGCAATCTTCATAATATCCCTGCAATTTACTGTTATAAATATTGGTGGCAGGGCATTCTTTGGTGCAATATACCCTGTGGCACTCTTCTATACAATATCCATCGTTACCGCAACCATCGGCACATTTCAAATATTCTTTGGTATAACCCTCCTTGATCTGAAAATAAGCATCCGATTCTTTTTCTACCTTTTTCATTATTTCATCAAGCTTATCCTTGTAGTCATCGGCTTCCTTTTTCGATTTCTGAAAAAAGTATTCCAGGATGCAATCCAGGGCAAAGCGTTCGTTGGGATAGTCGCGTAACACGGCATTCGGGGGCAGGTTGGGTGCCTGCATATGTACCTGCTGAATCTCGGAAACAAATTTCATAAGCTGACCATGAAACCTTTCATATGCCTGTACCGCTGATGCATAACCTCCACCTTCCATCCAGTCTTCGAGTTTCAGGCAGTTGGGGAAACCGGGCATTTTAAGTTTCGGATTTTCAGGTACCAGCGGGGCGAGAGCCTCTTCAGGACTCATTTGCTTGCGGGTTTCGCCCCAAAATTCCTCCTTGGTATCCGACTTTTCAGCTGCCTGCTGCATGTACGAGAAATTTGCCGATGCCTGCTTGTATGAACAGGCCATCCCTTTTACGCCGGCAAACAACTCAAGTATTGCATCCTGCAAACGCCCCTGCTTTATATAAAGCTCGCACAATGCAGTGTGTGCCTGGCCAAAATCCGGGTTGAATTTGAGCGCCTCTTTCAGGTAATGTTCGGCATGTTTATGGTCATTTAGTTCGAAATAACTGCAACCGATCTGGGTGAGGATAACCGGGCTCTGGCTGAAGAGTTTATTGGCATAAAGCAGTACAGGAAGCGAGGTTGCCGTGGAGTCAATAATACGGAGGTAACCACCGAAATTGTTGACCGAGAGTGTGTCGGCCGGAATAGATTTGACCGCCGAGGCGAGGTAAACACACGCCAGGTTATGATCGTTGCCAAAGGTTATAAGCAGCGCGCCTGTAGTTGTAAGTTGCCTAACAGCTTTCAGGCTGAATTTATCAGCACCGGCCTTTTTATAGTCGAGGTCAAACTGGTTTTTCGAGATTGCATCGAGCGCCTTATAGGCTCGTTTGTAGAAACGGTCGGCGATAGCAAGTATATTTTCGGGTGTTGCAGCGGTTTTCGAAATGTAGTTTGCCGGGGCCGAATTTGCGGGCTGCGTAATGCTGCCGAATGGAACCGCTGGCTTACCCCCATTCAGTTGCTCAGCCAGTTTTTTAATCTCTGCATTTGCCTTTTTTGCAGCAGCCGGATCGTTCCAGTTGGTAGTCTGGCGGATTTTAGCCATTTGCTGCCTGATTTGGTCGGACGAAAGCTTATTTTGTGCCGAGCCCGAAAGCATCAAAAAGAGAACTAAAAATGAGATCAGAAAGTGCTTCATAATTCTCCAATTAGGCATTTGAGTTTAAAGTTGAGATAAACCGGTAACAGGAATTAATTTTCCTCAGGGAAAAAGAGATTGTATTTAAAGGCATTGCCCAGTTTGCCCAGGTACTCATTTACAGCCTTTATACCACCCAGTTCGGCATTTTCGGGTGCAAGAACCAGCCCATATTGCATTTTAATCATTTCGGCGTTAATAGCTCCCAGTTGGCGGTAATCGGGTATAGATGCTTTAACCAATGCCAGATGCTGGTGCAGTGCTGCCCTGTACCGGGGTGTGAACTTGCTGCAGTATTTTACCTGCTCATTCCTGATCAGATCCGATAATGAGTCCATCTGTTTTCCCTGTCCATAATCTATACCTGTCATCGTCATTAATTTTTTGTGCCATTCGTCAATTTTCCTGAGCATTTCCTTACCCGAAGGGTCATTATCAATGGAGGCATACAGGTTGCCAATTTTCTGGCTATTGGCAGATAATTTTCCTGTAAGAGTTTGTTGTTCAACTACCAATGCCTGCATATTCTTCCCGGTATTATTTACCGGATACTGGGTTGGATTAGCCTGCACTTCAGCCATTTTTTCAGTCGCTAAGGCTTCGGCATACGCTTTTTTGCCGGCATCATCAAGCTTCGAAAGATTCTTAGCTTCGTCCATTGTCATGTTTGCCTGTTTCATCATCATGTTGTTGACCAGGGCCTGTTTATCCGCAGCCGAAAGATTTTTTGCATTCTTCATTTTGGCAATATCTTCTTCTGACATGCCATACTGCTGCGACATTTGCTTTAGCGCAGTTTCCCTGGCGCGTTCTTCGTTGGTGGAACCAGCTTTATCAATTTCCTGGTTCAGCCTGGTTATTTCGTTGTCAGTTTCTTCCAGAAGCGCGTTAACTTGCTGAACAAAAGTTTCCTTATCAGCCCGGCTGATGTTGCAGGAATCTTTGGGCAGGGACGGAGTTTTTTTCAGGAGTGCTTCCGGTGTTATTTGTGCACTCACCATACTGCCACTCAACAAAAGGACAATTGCAAGTAAAATCGTTTTCATTGGATATTATTTATTTTACACCGATCAGATGCCTGCTTTGCTGGCAGACAGGGCTATTTCATAAGTCCATTTTTAATGGTTCAATGCAAACTGAATAAGCTGTAAAAACCCTGGTATCATATCCTGGCACCAGGGTTTAACTGCCTTAATTGGTGCACCTTACAAAGATTGCATTTATTTTAGGTTCCAGGTTTGTATCCGTAGGATTTAACCTTTCAACCCAGAAATCCTGCGTTCCGTCTTCATCAACCTCAGTCATGGTATCGAGGTCACAAAGCCAGGTTCCGCGTATTGACAGGGTTGTGCATGAGCTCAACATCGTACCATCGGCTTTGTAGGTTACTGCTTTAAATGTTAATTTATAATTATCGGCCTGGTCAACCGAAATCACTTCCATTTTACCAATATTTCCGAGGCTGGTTTTGTAAAAAATTATGTCGCCGGCCTTAAAATAAATACCTCCCGAATTAGAGATTACCAGCGGAGCTACCGACATCTGTGCTTCTTTGGCCTTAATATTGGCCCATGAAAGATCAGCATAACTGACTACCTTGGGCTCATCCTTTGTATCATCCTTCTGGCATCCGTTTATCAAAATAATCAACAGGAGCAGAATGGTTGTACAGAGTCTATTGATCGGAACACAGGCATTTGTTTTCATAACCCAAATTTGTTCGAGTGCACTAAAAAGAGGAATGAACATTACATCTTTATAAATTCAACCCTGCGGTTCAGTGCTTTGTTGGCCGGTGTATCGTTTGGAGCAACAGGCTGACTTTCGCCCATGCCATCGGTAACCAGCCGGTCGCCATTAACGCCAAAATTTTTAACAAGCTCGGTTTTTACTGAAGCTGCCCGGCGTTTCGACAGATCGAGGTTAGCGGCATCGGCACCGTCGCTATCGGTATGCCCAACAATTTTTACCTTAACATCGGGTACTTCGTTCAGAATTTTGGCTATTTCTTTCAGGGTTCCGTACGATTCGGGTTTTACCACATCTTTATTTACATCGAAATAAATGCCATAGGTAACCAGTTTGCCTTCGGTCATCAGTTTGTTGCGCATGTCAGGAGCACCAACTGCTATCCGGATATTGCTCACCATGGCAGCACCTCTTTCGAACCTGATTCTGTCGGGCTTTACGCATCCCTCCGGAAATGCTTTGGGTATATCGAATACTTTATCCTCGTTTTGATAAAGTCGTAACCTGGACTTTTGAACCCAAATGGCTATATGATATTTTTGATTGGTTTTTTGCCTGAGGTTTGCATCGTCCTTGTATCCTTCAACTTTCAACTGTTCACACTCAGTGCCATAGAGCCAGGTGCTGTAAAAAGGCCGACCATAATCGGTATGGAACTGGAATCCGCCCTTGCCAGGCACTGTACCGGCATCCCAGGCTTTCACATTTTTAGCCTGCATCAGCCGCATCATGAAACCAGGCTCATGGTTTTCTTTGTCTTTAACAGGAATCACATCGAACTCCAGGGTGTAGTTGTCGGGCAGTTTAAGTAACGCATCAGTCCAGACAGATTCACCTCCATCAAACTTCATCCAGTTTCCAGGGAACAAATTTGTTGTGACCACCTCAGCTGATCCGTTGGTGTTCCATAAGGCCGGAAAATCGCCAATGGCATCCTGGCTGAAATCTTCAAAAAATATCACTTTTTCACCGGGAACAAAGTCGTACCTCGAATAAGACTGTAATGTTGGTTGATCCTGTTTCCCACCAGCCTGGCTGCTGGTGGCGGCAACACCTGTCCCTGTTGCCTTGGGATCAGTTTTTTGTGTTGCCGGCGGAGTCGACTTTTTGTTGGTGCCAAAAATACTGTCTTCAACAGCATCGAGCCCCTTGTCAATACCTTTATCGATCTGATGATTAATCCGGTTCACTGCCTTTGTCTGCACGCGTTTCGGAACATTGATAATTTGTGCATTGGCATAGGTTACTAAACCCAAAAGGAGAAATGTAAGAAATTTCATGATGATCGTTTTCATGATTTTTGAGATTAACTAAATGATTATATGACACATTCCGGTAATAACAAAACTAAAACATGAGATGGACCAGGGTATCCCTTTTTTCAGGGATTTTGTAAGAGAACGAGGAATATATTCAGCTGATGTAAATATAGCAAAATTTATACAGCATTATACCGAAACCAGTAAAAAAAGCAAAACGACAACCTGAAAAAGGTTGCCGTTCACAGGTAAAGTTGCAATATCCAAGTCAAAACAGTTATATGTATGCTTCAACTTTATTGATGAGTATTACAATTTGATAAATTCAACCCGTCGATTCATTGCCTTATTGGCTGGTGTGTCATTAGGCGCTACAGGTTTGGATTCACCCAGGCCATCGGATTCGAGTCGGGCAGCATCAATTCCGAAAGATTTTACCAGTTCAGCTTTTACCGCGGCACTCCGTCGTTTCGACAGATCGAGGTTAGCGGCGTCGGCTCCATCGCTGTCAGTATAGCCTACAATTTTTACGCGCACGGTTGGATTTTCCTTCAGTACATCGGCAATACCTTTAAGGGTACCATACGACTCAGGTTTTACAATATCTTTATTTACGTCAAAATAAATACCATAACTTACCAATTTACCTTCGGTGAGCAGCTTGTTCCGCATATCAGGCAGCCCGGCTGCAACTCTGAAATTGGATATCATTGGATTTCCTGATTCCCAAAGTTCGAAACGCATCATATTTATTTTAAGTGAAGGTTCAAAAACTTTAGGCAGATCGAAA
>DGQJ01000134.1:7096-22261 GCA_002389705.1 Bacteroidales bacterium UBA4417 | reverse complement strand
TGATACGGGCACTTTCGAGTGGCTCTACTTTGAGCAGAAGTTCAAGAATCAGCCTTATGCGCGCGCTCATATCATTTCCCAGCAGTTCACCTTCGGCAATACGAAATTCTTCGGTTTGCTGCAGCGCTTCGCCTATGGCCGCTTTAAGTAAAAGCCATTCGTTGTCGTCGGGTGCTTCGCGTCCTGCCTTTAAAATGTCAGGCATTTTGAGGATTTCCAGAATGATATTTTCACCCGGATTTTCGCCCAGTTCATCGGCAAGTTGTTTTATCTCCGAGTAATACTTTGCCGCCAGTTGCTTGTTTATTGCAAAGTCGTTGGTGTCGGCATCATTGTCGACAGTGATCATAAAATCAATTTTTCCGCGTTCGAGTACCCGGTTTATCTCAGCCCTGATTTCGGATTCTTTATCCCTGTATATGGCTGGAATACGGGTGTTTACATCGAGTTGTTTGCTATTCAGTGTCCTGATTTCGATGTTTACTTTTCGTCCGCTTACGGCTGCACTTGTTTTGCCGAAGCCTGTCATTGATCTGATCATAGTTATATCTTGAACCAGCAAAGATACAATGTTTGCTTGTTGAAGCAGGCGGGTTTTGAGGTAAAAAGCAGGTTTCCTGTTTTGGTTGAAATAATTTATCTTTGAAAGGTAAATTTCGATGCCGCATGAACCGACCTGCAGCAAACCTTACAAGCCATAAATTGTACAGCGCGCCTCCGCAGTTTTGCGAAGCCATGTTGCACGATATTGAGCAGGCGGAAAGGTATATATACCTCGAAATGTACAAATTTGGCAACGATGAGGTAGGTATCCGTTTTCGCGAAGCCCTTACCAAAGCAGCCGGCAGGGGAGTACAGGTAAAATTATTGCTCGATTCGTGGGGCGTTTCCAATCATGAAACATTTTTTAACGACCTGGTAGCAGCCGGGGCTGAAGTGCGCTTTTTCAGGAAAATTATTTATACGTTCGATTTTTTTACCAAAAATCACCGCCGCAACCATCGTAAATTTCTGCTTATCGACGATCATGTAAGTTATATGGGATCGGCAAATATCACCGGTTACTCGCAGCAGTGGCGCGAATCAATGATTAGGCTTACCGGTGGCATTACCCTGATGTTTAAACGCTCATTTCTCGAAAGCTATAAAATCTTCGATAAGTATATTTTTAATAAGTTCACATATAAAAAATCAAAATTTCTCGATCATTTCGAACTGGTTGAGGACATGCCATCCATATACCGGCAACGCATAAAAACAAAACTGGAACGGCTCATCAGCAAGGCTAAAAGAGAAATTATCATCGAAACACCGTATTTCCTGCCAGGCCACAATATCCGTAAACTACTGGCGGACGCTGCCAGACGTGGTGTTAAGGTAAAAATAATTTTGCCCAGGCATTCCGATGTACGTGCCATTGATTTACTCAGCAGCAAGTACTATGGTTTTTACAATGCAAATAATATAAACCTTGTTTTTTATACGCTTAATAATTTGCATGCCAAAGTGTTGCTGATTGATAATGAAATTTTCGGGCTGGGATCGCCAAATATTGATTACCGGAGTTTCAGGTATCAGCACGAGGTGATGCTCTTCGGCACGCATAAGGGCATTGTTGAAGAAGTATTCAATCATGTGACTGAAACCATGCGCAACTGCCTGGAGTTCGATCATATAAGCTGGATGCGCCGGCCTCGGATTGAGAAATTATTGGGCTGGATGTTGCTGCCTTTCAGGCATTTGTTTTAAAATAAATATTTCCTTCTGAATTGAGGTCGATGTTTCTGTAAATCAGGCTTCTTTTTTTGGGTAACAAAATAAATACCTGCAAAAACCAGCAAAGCGCTCAGGGCTTTTATCCAGGATATTTTTTCCATATAAACAGCTATTCCTATTACCGCTACAATTATGGGCTGAATATAGGTATAATAGGCTACAACTGATGATGATAGCCTTTTGAGAGAGTAGGTTATAAAAAAATAAGCCAGGAAGGTAGTTCCGATAATTATATACAGAATAGCAAACCAGGTATAACTATCGAATGTATGGTAATTGATTTGGAGTGCTTGCCTGATGGTGAACGGGAAAACACCAATAAAGCCAATCAGGAACATCCACCGCATCATTAAAACCGGGTTGTATTTTACCATGAGGGGTTTGGAAATTACAAGGTAAAGGCTCCATGCCGCTGTATTTACAAGGATAAACATATCGCCTGTAAGGTGGCCACCTTTAAACGAAAGCGGGTTGCCAAGCAATATTAGCATAAGTGCTCCGGCAGCTCCCAGCAGTATGCCTCCCAGTCTTGTTCCGGCAATACGTTCGTGCAGTATAAATGATGCAAAAACCAGCACCAGTATGGGATTGGCAGAGTTTATTATTGCAGCATCAACAGGAGTAGTATAAAACAAACCGGTAAAAAACATCATCTGGTTTATTGAAACTCCCAGCAGGCTGCTCACAACCAGGCGCGGAAAGTCGGCACGCTCAATCCGCAACCCGCGAAGTTCTTTTACGCTGAGTTGAATAGCCCAGGCAATAACCATGGTTCCCAAAACACGCAGAAAAATAATCTGCATCGGCTGCAGGTGGTTTGGCATCAGGCCTTTGGCAATCCAGTAATTGGCACCAAAAAGCAGGGTGGCGGCAAGCATAGAGATATGAGCGCGTAGGTTTTGTCGTGCCATGCCTTACAATTGAGTTTTTAATCAGGGGTTTGTGCTTGTCGGAATGATGTGATGCTGCAATCGGGCAGGTTGAGATTACATATTCTGTATAACCAGGTACCGCGAACATCGGTGCAAAGGTGCAAATAATATCTGAGTTTCGTACTTGAAAAAAACGAAATCCTGAAAACTAAAAAGCAGCCCCTTGAGGCTGCTTTCATTTTATTAATCTGATTTACATGTATTAAGCAATGCTGATCTGTTTAACAGCCGGTGCCTGTACTTCTTTCTTGGGAAGCGTTACAAGCAGTATCCCGTTTTCGAAAGCGGCGCTGATCTGATCGGCATTTACCGTTTCAGGCAGTTGGAATGAGCGCTCGTACCTGCTTTTATATCCGAATTCGTTCCAGGTATATTTTGGGCCTTGTTCATCTTCCTTGGGCTGGCGGCCTGCGGTAATGGTGAGTACTTCTTCTTCGAATTTGATAGTTATTTCTTCTTTCGAAAATCCAGGTAACGCAAGCTCCAGCATGTAGTTCTTTTCATCCTCGCGCACGTTTGCTGCAGGTTTGTAAGTAACTTCGGCATTATTTGCTGAGCGCTCGAATACTTCGTTGAATAAAGCCGGTAAAAACGGACGGAATGCAAATTGTAGTGTGTTCATGGTATATTCTCCTTTTAATTTTTGTTAGACTTTTTTTTGTTGTTAATGTCTTAGGTTTTTCAATTTTTGTGCCAATAGTTTAAAGTTGCATTTAAGTGAATAAAATGCGCCTTTATGGCATAATGTTAAAATATATTGCGACAAAATGGCGCATAATTATCGTTCGGGCATAAAAAAAGCCGGATATCCCGGCTTTTCAAAATTTCAGATATATCAATATAGATAGGAATTCTCTGTTTATCTGGGGTGTATTATCCGCAGTGGAAATATTGTTCTACTATTTCCATCAGTCGGTCATCGTTATTCTCGAGCTCCTGGCGAAGGTCTTTGTCGTTATAGGCCTTCAATTTGGATGCAAATCCTTCGATTACCGATTGCGGGAATACATCGTATTTACGGTAAATTTCACCTTGTTCCAGGAGCCTGTCGGCTGAATCCCAGCACGAAACCGGTAATTGTCCGAGTTTGGCAGTTTGCTCTTTGTGTTCGTCGTCGAAAATATTTACATCCACGTATGTGTTCCGGGCATATTCAAGTGCATTTTCCATCTCAAGTCCATGGCGGGCGGCTACCGTGAGGCCAGCAAGTAAAAGGTAAACATCAGCCGAGCCATCGGGGCAGCGGAACTCAACGGTTTGTTTGTTGGTGAAGTCTTTTGGCTCAACCGGTTCCTGCGGGTTGGCATGGAAGATCATGTTATTTGTACCCGACCAGCCAAGGGGTACTCGTACCAGTACAGAACGGTTGCGGTCGCCCCAGCAAATATTGGTAGGTGCTTCCTGGTGCGGAACCAGCCTGAAATATGAGGTGGGATTTGTATTTCCAAAGGCTGTGAGCGACTTGGCCAGGTCAAGGTAACCTGCAATAGCTTTGCGGGCCGTATCGCTGAGCTTCCCGTTTTCAACCATGGCATTATCCCCATCTTTCATCAGACGGGTATGGATATGCATTCCGCTTCCGGCTTTGCCAACAGTAATTTTTGGGGCAAATGTAATTGAAACCCCGTACTTGTATGCCAGCGTACGTAAAATCCATTTGGCTATTACAAGTTGGTCGGCCGCATCTTCGAGCGGTACGGGCAGGAATTCAATTTCGTTCTGCTCGTACTCCATCCCATCGAATTTGAAATTTCCTACCTCTGAATGACCATATTTTATCTTTCCGCCGGTTTGCGCTATGGCGAACATGGCTTCGGCCCTGAGGGCTTCCCATTTTGCAAAGGGGAACGATTCGTGGTAGCCTTTCTGATCTGCAGCCTGGAATAGTTTATTTTCGGGACTGATGATATAGTACTCCAGTTCTCCCATCACCTCAAAAGAATATCCGGTATGTTCTTTAAGTGCAATGTGCGCTTTACGGAGAATATATTCGGGTGAGCTTTCAAGCGGGTTTCCATCTTTGTCGTAATAGGAACAAAGGATATCGAGGGTGGGTATGGCTGAAAAAGGATTTACAAAAGCAGTTTTGTACCTGGGTATTACATATAAGTCGCTCGAGCTGGCCCCGATAAAAGGGAAAAGGCTTGAACCGTCAACCCGTTCGCCTGTCGAAAGGATATTATCGAGATGTTCGCGGCTGTTGATTACAAAATTGAGTGTTTTTAGCCGTCCATCACCCCCGGTATACCTGAAATTGATCATCGAAATATTGTGATCATCAATATACCGGATCAGGTCGGCTTTGGTAAATTCATCACTGGGCTTGTTAAGATATTGCACCAATGAGCTGGGATTCATCTCGGTAAGACTGTTGGCAAAAGGATTTTTCATGCAGTTGGATAGCTAAAAAGTGGGGGCAAAAGTAGCAACTTTAGCATTCAACAAACAAAAAAAAATACGCATTTCACTTAAAATGAGTAATTTTGAACGCTTCTAAAGTACAAGACCATTAACAACCTGATTATGTTAACATCAGAACACCTCATTTTTGCTGGTTTCCTTCTTTTTATAGCTACAATACTTGCGCTTGACCTGGGCATTTTCGATAGGAAAAGCCATGAGGTTAAATTTCGCGAAGCTTTAATATGGACTTTTATTTGGGTGGGTTTTGCTATTGGTTTTTACTTTTTGCTTATTTTCTTTGGAAATCATTTGCACGGGGTATTCACCAAAGAGCAGGTAATAAGCCAGGTAGCAAAATTTAAGCATACCATCAGCTTACCCGATTCCTTTACTGATGCTCAGGCTGTAAGTGTTTATCGCAATAATCTCGGGCTCGAATACCTCACCGGTTACCTGATTGAGTATATGCTGTCGGTTGACAATGTGTTTGTGATGATACTTGTATTCATTTCGTTTGGTGTTCAGAAAATGTATTACAAACGGGTGCTCATGTGGGGAATTATCGGTGCTGTTATCATGCGATTTGTTTTCATTTTCCTGAGTGCGGCTCTAATACAACGCTTCGACTGGATATTATATATTTTTGGTGCTTTCCTGGTTATCACTGGCGTAAAAATGTTCCTGGAGCGCAACAAAGAAGAAAAGGTGGACCCTGCACACCATCCGGTTGTAAAATTGGTTTCGCGCTATTTTCCGGTGCACCCGGTTTATTTCAGGCAACATTTCTGGTTCCGTAATAAACATGATAACAACCGTTTGTATTTTACACCGCTTTTCCTGGTGTTGCTGGTAATTGAATTTACGGATGTCCTTTTTGCCGTTGATTCGGTTCCGGCTATTTTCTCTGTAACGCAGGATCCTTATATCGTGTTTTTCTCAAATATTTTTGCGATCATGGGTTTACGTTCTTTGTTTTTCGTAGTAGCACATGTTATCGGTATGTTCAGGTTCCTGAAACACGGACTCGCCGTATTACTTTCATTTATCGGATTTAAAATGCTGCTGCATGTTCAGTTAGAGCAATGGGGATTTACAACCATACATTCACTGCTTGCCATCATCCTGATACTTGGCGTAAGTATAGCGGCCTCGCTGATATGGCCGGTAAAAAGCCGCAAGAAGACAAAAGTTATCAGCGAACTCACAGGCGAGAAACCTGTATAAATAAGGCCAGGTTATTCTTGATAAGAAAGTCTGGAATGTCGGCTATGTTATTTCAACAAAATCCGATTTTTCTGAACCGCATACCGGGCATACCCAATCATTGGGCAGAGCTGCAAATCTTACATCTTCTTCGGCTTCATCGTAAATATACCCGCAGGCTGTACATTCAAATTTTTTGAAATCGGTTTTCGGTGGAGTAGCATTTAGTTTTGATTTTTCGATATAGGTAGGTGCATTTTTAGGTGCGGATCCTTTTCTTATTTGCCTGTAGTATGCGTATGTAAGCGGTTCTTTTGTGTCGTCAAGGATCTCTGAATGCAGCAATTCACCAATAAACATATAATGCGTACCCACATCAATGGTTTGTATAACCTTACATTCCATAAATGCGATGCAATCATTCAGAACAATCGGCACACCGGTTTCTCCGTATTTCACATGCATACCCTGAAGTTTATCAATGTCCCTACCGCTTTTGTAACCAAAGCGGCTGATAATTTCCGGGTCGGTTTCAGTATGAATCACCGAAACTGAAAATGCGCCGGTTTGTTGAATAAGAGATGCCGTGTAATTATCCTTGTTGCAGCATGACGCAAACCTTGGTGGCTCAGCTGTTACCTGGAAAAAGGTATTGGAGATAAATCCGTTTCCTTTGATTTTATTCCCCGAACTAACAATATACAAACCATAAGAAATTTTAAATAGGGCTTCGAACTGTATCATGGTTTAAATTATTTAAAGGTGGTTTTAATGACTAAAGGTACAATAAATCAGAAGTGATTTCAGGACAAACATCATTAAATAATTATACTTAGTTAATTGGTAACTTCAACTTTAACTTCAATTGCAAATTGCGGACATGCCAATTGCAAAAGAATGATTTCGGACATAATTTAATCACACATATACATTCAGATAAATCTTTCTGATTTATGGACAGTTTTTTTTCAGAATGGGAGAAATGACGTTTGAATAAGGTGTTAAAATGTATTTAAATAATTGAATAATAAATATATATAGTATTTGGTATAATAGTTGAAAATAGATATCCACTTAAGCATTTAGAGATTTTTATGCTCAAATTTTTTTTAGTTGTTTAAACTGTATTTATCTAAAAACCAAAAACCAAAAACCATGAAAACACCTCTCAAAATTGTTCTTTTAATATTGGCAGTACCCATCCTGTTTATTGGGTGCAAGAAGTCAGAAATGACTGACAATTCTCCTGCAAAAGCTGATAATGCCTTAAAAAGCATTACGTACTGTGGCACAACCACCACTGCTTACCTTTATGGGTATTTCGACAAAGTTAAAACCAGCTATGGTACTGTTACAGTTGGTAACGATGCCAATAACCTTTATGTAACTTTTACTTTAACAGGTGACTGGACCTTTATGGTAAAGGATATTGATCCTGAAATTTACTACAACGGTTGTTATTTGTTTGTTGGAACCAAGGAAGAGCTTGAAGCATCTCCTTACAATTATGATATAAAAACTTCTGACTCGACTGGGCATTTCAATTTCCCAATGTTTAAAAATCATTACACCCCTGTAAATGCTGGTGAAAAGACTTACACTTTCACCATTTCCCGCGCAAGTATTAATGTTGATTGCCCGATGGTAGTGGCATTTGCCGGAATTACTGATGGTACAGTGAAAAAATATGTTTCTGCCCGTAATCTTTTAAAAGGGTACGGATATTGGTTTACTCACTGCCTGCAGACTTGTACGGTAGGGAAATGTGAAACAGGTTATGCCTACGGTGGCGATCAGAATGATTGTTTCCTGAACCTGGGAATTGGTATTTCAAATTGGGGTTGGTCTAATGGCCCGATAAGTGCTCCTGCTTCACTCACATGGCCCATATATGCCGGTGCCGGACAGTGTGATATTACTAAAGGAATTAAGGTTGGTACCTTGTCAGTTAATTATACAGGTACTACTGCAACGGTTACTTATAACCTTGATGCACCTTATAAGCTGACTTCAACAAATTTGTGGATTGGAAACGGTGCCTCAGCGTATCTTCCATATAAAAATGGAAAATTCTCAGCTGCTCCGGGTCAATTTGGGAATTTGCATACATTGAACAGCGTTTCAACTGATACGTATACTGTTACCGGGCTAACTGGTCCTATTCGTATTGCTGCACATGCCGATGTTTGCTGGTAGATGGTTTAGGTTTGATCTGAATAATAAATTGTTTTTACATGGGCTGGTTCGGAGAATCAGCCCATGTTTTTTATATATCCTGGTGCAACTTTTATAAATAAAGGATAAAAAAAAGGCTTCAACATCAGGTTGAAGCCTTTTTTTTAAAAGATGTATTTTTAGCTAAGTGAATCAGCCAGTTCTTTGTCGACAAGGATACGACCACAGAATTCGCAAACAATGATCTTTTTGTGAAGTTTTATATCGAGCTGCCTCTGGGGAGGAATATAGCTGAAACAGCCTCCGCATGCATCGCGCTCAACAGGTACTACAGCCAACCCGTTACGGGCATTCTTCCTGATGCGTTTATACGCTATCAGAAGGCGCTCTTCGATGCTACGCTGCTGAAGTTCCGATTTGTGTATAAGTTCTTTTTCTTCGAGTTCGGTTTCAGCCACTATGTCAGTTAATTCACTGCGTTTAGCTTCCAGGTCATTACGACGATCGCTCAGTTCGTGCTGTGCGTTTTCAATTTCTTCCTTGCTCATGGTGAGTTGGGCAGTGAATTCACGGATACGTTTTTCAGCCAATTGAATTTCGAGGTTCTGGAATTCAATTTCCTTGGTAAGCGCATCGTATTCGCGGTTGTTACGAACGTTGTTCTGTTGCTCTTCGTAACGTTTTATAAGCGCATGACTTTCTTTAATCGCCAACTGCTTGTCAGCAATCTGCTTGTCGAGTAATTCAATTTCCTGGATGTAATTATCAATCCGGGTTTCAAGACCAGCAACTTCATCTTCGAGGTCTTCCACTTCAAGTGGTAATTCCCCGCGAACAATCTTTATCCGATCAATTTTCGAATCGTTTTGCTGAAGCGTATACAAGGCGATGAGTTTTTTCTCAATCGAACTTTCTGTCTCCTCTTTCGAAGACTCAACGGGAACATGCGTTCCGGTTGTTTCGCCCGATTCAGTAGCATTTACAACTTTATTGATCTCGTCACCGATTGATTCAGCTGGGTTAGCAAGACTTTTTGCCATAGCAGATTATAATGTTTTATGTTGATTTACAGATAATTAACCGGATTAGTGTTCGATCCGGAAATAAAGAGTGCAAAGGTAGTAAATTTTTTCTTTAATAAGGTATATATCAGTTCTTTTGTGAATTGTTCACTTTCATAATGGCCGATATCGGCTAAAATCATTGTATCACCAGGCAGAAAAAAGTCGTGATACTTAATATCTCCGGTTAGGTAAATATCAGCTCCACAGTTAATTGCATCATTAATTAAAAAACTGCCCGAGCCACCGCAAACTGCTATTCGTTGTACTTTTTTATTTTTAAGTTCAGTATGCCGGATGCACCCGATGTTCAGAATATTTTTAATGCCTTGTAAAAAATCTCTTGCATCTATTGCGTTTTGAAGATTCCCGATCATTCCGGCTCCGGTTTTCTGATGTGGATTGCTTAAAGGATAAATATCATAGGCAACTTCTTCGTAAGGATGGGCATGCTTCAACGCCTTAATTACACAGTTTTCGAGGTACGCGGGGAAAATAGTTTCGATTCGCAATTCGGCCTCTGTATGAAGTATGCCAGGTTCGCCCACAAATGGGGTTGCTCCCTCCAGTGCCCTGAATGTTCCTTCGCCCTGCGAATTGAAACTGCAGCTGTCATAATTGCCGATATGACCAGTTCCTGCAGCAAACAATGCTTCGCGTACATTGTTGGCATGCGAAACCGGGCAAAATGTTACCAGTTTCCTGAGTATTCCGGGCATTGGCTTCAGAATTTCTGGTTGTTGTATTCCGATTTTCTGACACAGTAAATAATTTACCCCTTCGTGATGATTATCGAGATTGGTATGAAGCGCATAAATGGCGATATTTTCCTTTATAGCTCTCATTACCAGCCGCTCAGTTTGGCTGCGCCCGGTAATACTTTTAAGCCCTGAAAAAATCAAAGGGTGATGTGAGATAACCAGATTACACTTTTTTTCAATCGCCTCGTCAAGAATATCGCTGGTAACATCGAGACAAATCAGTACTCCGTTGATTTCCGTTTCTTCCAGGCCAATGAGTAAACCGGAATTATCATAATTTTCCTGCAATCCTAATGGAATCAGCGATTTGAGGTAAGAAGTAATTTCGGATAAAATCATATTAAAGGCCTAAGGTCACTATATGCTGTAAAATTAGTAAAAATTCAATTTTTTACAACCAATCGCTGTAATGATCATATTAAAAACGAATTGCTGACATGATACTGTTTCAAAAAACACCAGTTTTTCTGAATATCATAATTAACCGGGCTTAATTTGTTAGGTTCAGCAAAAAATGTTTGTACCTTTATCACATGGAAGCTTTCAGATTTTTTCTTTTTCCTTTTGCTTTGATGTACGGGCTTATTGTACGTGCCAGGAATTTTCTGTTTAATATTAAGCTTCTTCCCTCCGAAAAATTTGATATCCCGGTAATCTCAGTCGGAAATTTAATTGCCGGGGGCTCCGGTAAAACTCCAATGGTTGAGTACCTGGTAAGGTTATTGGGTGAAGGTACCAATGTTGCTACCTTGAGTCGGGGTTATAAACGTAAAACCAAAGGGTTCAGGCTTGCTGGCGAAAACGAAACTGTCGAAAGCCTGGGTGATGAACCGCTGCAATACCACCAGAAATTTGATTCACTACATGTTTCTGTTTGCGAAAAGCGGCGGGAAGGCATACGCGAATTGATTAAAAATGTCGGGGGCCTTGAAGTTGTGATCCTTGATGATGCATTTCAACACAGGTATGTAAATCCTAAGATATCGATACTGGTTACTGATTATTTTAAACTCTATCACAGGGACTGGCTCTTGCCTTATGGCCGTTTGCGTGAACCTATTTCGGGCCGGAAACGTGCTGATATCATTGTCGTTACCAAAACACCCAGGATATTTTCACCCATTGTGCGCAAACAACTCCTTGAGGATATTAAGCCTTACCCCAGGCAGCTTGTATGTTTTTCATTTATCAACTATCTGCCTTTTGAGCCCGTGTACAAGAGCCAATGCGATTTTTCGGGTATGAAAGAGAGTGTGTATTCAATAATTATGGTTTCAGGCATAGGCAATCCCGGGCCCATGGAGGAATACTTACGCAGGTTTTGTACTGACCTGGAACTCATGGAATTTCCCGACCACCACCAGTTTGTTGAAAAAGATCTGCTCATCCTGAAAGATAAGTTCAAATACCTGCCTACCAAGCGAAAAATGATTGTAACCACCGAAAAAGATGCCAAACGGCTGCAAAATGCAGATGCAGAAGCCATTTTAGGCGATTTGCCCATTTTTTATACACCCATTACCTTCGAATTTCACCCGGCAGACAAGCAAATATTTGACCAGGCTGTTCTGGCAGCTGTCGGGTTGGGAAAAAGCAACTGATATTTATTTTAAAAGGAATAAATCAGTGATGGCAAATATCGCAAATACAATACTTGCAATACCATTCAGCGTGAAGAATGCTACGTTCACTTTCCTTAAATCATTAAATTTTACGATGGTATGCTGGTAGAACAGCAAAATGCAGAATATTCCCAGTCCAATCCAGTAAATTGTTTTGAAAGTGCCCATCAGCCCGGCTGAAAACAACAGTATGGCTGTAATAATGTGTAATACCAGCGATAAATTCAACGCACTTTTTCTCCCCAGCCAAACTGGTACTGACCGGAGGTGGTTTTGTTTGTCAAATTCATCATCCTGTAACGCATAAATAATATCGAATCCCGACACCCAACATAACACTGATATAGAGATGATGACAGGAATCCAGTCGAATTTACCCGTAACTGCCATATAAGCGCCGGTTGGTGCCAGTGCCAGGCCAAGCCCGAGAACAAAATGCGAAAGTGCCGTGAATCGTTTGGTAAGACTGTATCCTAATATTACGATTAATGCAACCGGCGAGAGATAGAAACAGAGCCTGTTGATAAACCATGTGGCTGCAATAAAAAGCAATGCATTTACTATACAAAATATTAAGGCTGAACGCTCACCGATTTTACGAGCTGGTATTTCGCGTTGTACCGTACGGGGATTTATTCCATCAATATCTCTGTCGGCCCAGCGGTTAAAACTCATGGCTGCGTTACGGGCAAAAAGCATACAAAGCAATACCAGCAGAAGGAGTTGTAAGCTTAAAGGTTCGCTGGTATGAATGGTTGCAAGTGAAAACCCAAGTAATGCGAAAGGAAGTGCAAATATTGTATGCGGAAATTTAACGAGCGACAGATAATTATTTATTTTCGCAATCATATTTTGAAACAACATGAGTCCCGGTTTTTGTTCTAAATGGGAACAAAAATACACAAGGATAGTTTCCGAAGTGAAATTATTTTAATAAATCACCATATTCCTGTAAATGAAGCAGTCAATTTTTATGGTTCTGGCATACCTTCAACACTTGATGAAATCAGGTTCAGGTCATCAGTCCGATAATGCTTTTACCAGTGATGTAGTTAAGCAGGTAATACAAAACCAGGAACATCATGAGGCCTACAATCAGATAGGACAACTCAGGAAACGCCTGCTCCAAAAATACCAGGTAATTGAAAGTACCGACTTTGGTTCCGGGGCAGGTAACATGAGCTACAAGCTTAAGTATGTGAGGGTTGCTTCCATTGTAAAAAGCAGTGCCATAAGCGAACGATGTGGTATGGTTTTATTCAGGCTTGTCGAATATTTTAAACCAAACACCATCATTGAACTTGGTACATCAGTAGGCATCAGCACCTTATACCTGGCTATGCCTAAGCGTGATACCAAAGTGATTACCCTCGAAGGATGTACCACCAAATCGGAACAGGCTGCGGCTAATTTCAGTGCAATGAAACTTGAAAATATTGCCCAGCATATCGGGCGATTCGATATTGTGCTTCCTCAGGTTATCAATGAAACCCCACAGGCTGACCTGGTTTTTATTGATGGGAATCACACCTATGATGCAACTATGGCTAATTTCAATGCATTGCTTCAGATTTCACATCCCGAAACCATCTTTGTTTTCGACGACATACATTGGTCAGCGGGTATGCAAAAAGCCTGGGACGAAATATCCGGCCACGAACGTGTTACACTGAGTATTGATTTGTTCCGTATGGGGATTGTATTTCTCAGGAAGGAAGTAATGAGGCAGAACCTGGTAATCAGGATCTGAGATATTTTCAACGTTACATTTATTATGTCGCCTTCCTGCGCAAAGGTTTTGTTGCTGGGACTTTTCAACATGAAGTTTTAAATCGGAATTTTCACTCAGGGGTGTTTTGGCTCCTTGTTTATCTAATATTATATTTTATTTGCTGGTAAGTGGTAAAAAATACGAAATATCTTGCGCATTTCAATAAGGGCCATTATAAAAACTACTACTTTTGTTATCAAATCATTTTATTCCATTACATATGAGTAAGCAGGAAATAATCCGTTTAACCGATATTACGCGTACATATAAGGTTGGTACTGAGTTAGTAAGAGCATTACGTTCGGTTTCCCTATCCGTTTACAAAAACGAATTTGTAGCGTTAATGGGCCCATCAGGATCTGGTAAATCAACCCTGATGAACTTATTGGGTTGCCTTGATACGCCTACCAGTGGCCAGTATATACTGAACAACCAGGACGTTAGCAAACTGAATGACAATGAACTTGCCAGGATCCGTAACAAAGAAATAGGTTTTGTTTTTCAGACCTTCAATCTCCTTCCCCGCAGTACTGCGTTGGATAACGTTATGCTTCCGCAGGTTTATGCCGGTTTTTCCAAAGCCGCCAGGCTTGAGCGCGCCAACGAGGTAATTGCCAGCGTTGGACTTACCGACCGCGCATCGCATAAACCCAACGAACTTTCGGGCGGACAGCGTCAACGCGTTGCCATTGCCCGGGCGCTGGTTAACAAACCGTCCATTATCCTTGCCGATGAACCTACCGGTAACCTCGATAGCACAACTTCGTACGAGATTATGGGCGTGCTCGAACAGATTCACAAAGCTGGAAATACCATTATCCTTGTTACCCATGAGGAAGACATCGCCCTGCATGCCCACCGTATTATCAGGCTTATGGACGGAAAAGTGTCCGACGATTATCAGAATACCAATATTATTACTGCTGCCCAGCTTTTGAACAATTAATGCAGGACTGGTTGTTATAATACCTTCTGTAATTATAATCAGCGAATGAAGTATCATCGCCATAACTGGTGAAAATATATTATGGATAACAACAGGAAGATTTATACCAAAACCGGGGATAAGGGCGAAACATCACTGATAGGAGGTACGCGCGTTCCCAAATACCACGACAGAATTGAAGCTTATGGCACTCTCGATGAACTTAATTCGTTTATAGGGATGCTGCGCGATCAGATTTCGGACAAACGCACACAGGAAATATTATTGCAGATACAGGATAACATTTTTACAGCTGAATCGTTACTTGCCACGGACCCTGGTAAGGAAATAAGCCGTTCGTTACCAACGCTTTCGGAAGATGATGTACATGCGCTTGAGCTGGAAATTGATGCAATGAACCAACATCTGCCACCTTTAAATTCGTTCCTGTTGCCCGGTGGACATCCCCTTGTGTCGCTTAGCCATGTTTGTCGTACCATTTGTCGCAGAAGCGAAAGGGTAATTATTAAATTGTC
>DGQJ01000134.1:0-6862 GCA_002389705.1 Bacteroidales bacterium UBA4417 | reverse complement strand
GCCCCCTGGCCCGCTACAAAAGAAGAGCTTCAGGACTTCTGTGTTCGTTCAGGAGCTCCTATGGAAGTTATTGAGAACCTCCAGGAACTGGAAGATGAAGGTGAGATATACGAAAGCATCGAAGATCTCTGGCCTGATTATCCTTCTAAGGAAGATTTTTTCTTTCACGAAGACGAATACTAACAGAATTATATCGGGGCGCTGGCAAAACCAACGCCCCGGTTTGTTTATAAGGAATTTGTGAAAACAAAAAATCTCAGAATTTTAGTTGCCGGTTTTTCCCTGCATTTAAATTGTCTGCCACTTTGTCGGGAAAATATTATTTCTAAACGATTTCTTGTTTTTGGTACTGCTTTTGCCATAACCCATTCAGTATTTCGGGGATTATTGCCTTTTGCCGGAATACATTATCTTTGCATGCCACACTGAACAAATTTATGTTCGCTTAACTCATTACAACAATGCTTAATTCATTTTTAAAAATGATTTCGGGCGGTACCAAATCCGACCGCGATATAAAAAACGTTACTCCTTTAGTTGAAAAAGCCAAAGTTGAATTTGCCAAATTGCAGTCGCTCGATAACGATGGCTTGCGGGCAATGACTACCATGTTCAGGCAGAAAATTGCCGACAATGTGCAGGCTGAACGCGATGAAATTGATACCATCAAGGCACGGATAGAAACCGATTTCGATATCGACATCGAAGAAAAGGAAGAATTGTATAAACGCATTGATTTCCTGGACAAAGAAGAGTACCGCAAAACCCAGGATACCCTCACGGAAATTCTGCCTGCCGCATTTGCTGTAGTAAAAGAAACTGCCCGTAGATTCAGCGAAAACCAGAAACTTGAAGTTACGGCAACCCAGTTCGACCGCGACCAGGCTGCCCGGAAGGACAGTGTTAATATTATAGGGGATAAAGCATATTGGGATAACCAGTGGATGGCTGGCGGAAATATGATTACCTGGGATATGGTACATTATGATGTTCAGCTCATAGGGGGTATAGTACTGCATTCGGGCAAAATTTCGGAAATGGGTACCGGTGAAGGTAAAACGCTGGTTGCAACCCTGCCAATTTATCTTAATGCACTGCCCGGCAAAGGCGTACATGTTGTTACTGTGAACGATTACCTGGCAAAACGCGACTCGGAATGGATGGGGGTTCTGTTCGAATTCCACGGGTTGAAAGTTGATTGTATCGACCGCCACGAGCCAAACTCAAATGAGCGCCGCCAGGCTTATCTTGCCGATGTTACCTATGGAACCAACAACGAATTTGGTTTCGACTACCTGCGCGACAATATGGCACGTAACCCGGATGAGCTGGTGCAGCGTCCGCATAATTATGCCATTGTGGATGAGGTCGACTCGGTGTTAATTGACGATGCCCGTACACCTCTTATTATTTCTGGTCCAACGCCTCGTGGCGAAAACCAGGAATTCGAAGCCCTGAAGCCTGAAATTTCAAAACTCTATAACGAACAGCGCAACCTTGTCACCAGGTTGCTGGCTGAAGCCAAAAACCAACTGGTATTTAACAGCGATGGCAAAATTCCTTCGGACGATGAAAAGAAAGGTGGCGAAGCCTTGTTACGTTCATTCCGTGGACTTCCTAAAAACAAAGCCCTCATCAAATACCTGAGCGAGCCCGGCATTAAAGCCATCCTGCTGAAAACTGAAAACTTTTACATGCAGGAACAATCCAAAAATATGCACATCATCGATGATGAACTGTTTTTTGTGATTGATGAAAAAAATAATTCCATCGAACTTACAGATAAAGGGATTGACCTGATCACCAAATCCTACGATGATCCTAAATTTTATATTCTGCCGGATGTGGGTGCAGAAATAGCCGAAATGGAACGGCAACAGCTCACTGACAAACAAAAGACTGAGCAAAAAGCTGATCTGCTGCGTGATTATGCAGTAAAATCCGAACGCATTCATACCGTTAACCAGCTGCTTAAAGCTTATGCCTTGTTCGAAAAGGATGTGGAATATGTGGTGATGGATAACAAGGTAAAGATTGTTGATGAGCAAACCGGCCGTATCCTCGAAGGCCGCCGGTATAGCGATGGTCTGCACCAGGCCATTGAAGCCAAAGAGAATGTAAAAATTGAAGCAGCCACCCAAACTTACGCTACCGTTACCTTACAGAACTACTTCCGTATGTATCGGAAACTGGCTGGTATGACCGGTACAGCCGAAACCGAAGCCGGTGAATTCTGGGATATTTATAAACTGGATGTGGTCGTTATTCCAACCAACCGGCCGGTTGTGCGTGCCGACAACGAGGACCTGGTTTATAAAACCAAGCGCGAAAAATTCAACGCGGTTATCACTGAAATAAAGACACAGGTCGAAAAAGGCCGACCGGTACTGGTAGGTACTACTTCGGTGGAAATATCGGAGTTGCTCAGCCGTATGCTTACCCGCGACCGTGTTCCGCATAATGTACTCAATGCCAAGCTGCACCANNGAAGCCGGTGGTTTGGCAATTATTGGTACCGAACGTCATGAGTCGCGTCGTGTCGACAGGCAGTTACGCGGACGTGCAGGCCGCCAGGGCGACCCCGGAAGTTCGCAGTTCTTTGTTTCGCTCGAGGATGACCTGATGCGTATGTTTGGTTCCGAAAGTATTGCCGGAATTATGGACCGCCTGGGACTTAAGGAAGGCGAAGTGATTCAGCACCGCATGATTACCAAGAGTATTGAGCGGGCACAGAAAAAAGTGGAAGAAAATAACTTCGGCATCCGTAAGCGGTTGCTTGAGTACGACGACGTGATGAACGCCCAGCGCGAAGTTATTTACAACAAACGCCGACAGGCTTTGTATGGCGAGCGCCTGGCACTGGATATTTCGAATATGATTTACGACCTCTGCGAAAATTACGTGGTCGATTTCCAGGAAAACGGCGACTTCGAAGGTTTCAGGCTCGAACTGCTCACTACGTTTGCCGCTGAATGCCCGTTCGATGAAAAAGAATTCCAGTCGGGAAATAAGGATAAGCTTACTGATAGGCTTTTCGATCATATTTATAAAAGCTATCGTGACAAATCGAAACGGATAGCTGAGCTGGCTTACCCGGTTGTTAAAGATGTTTACGAAAATAATAACCGCTACCAGTTTATTGCCATCCCCATCACCGATGGTATAAAAACCATGCAGGTTGCAGCAAACCTCAAACGTGCCTACGAAGATAAGGGAATGGAAGTGTCGCTGGCTATTGAGAAAGGTATTACACTGGGTGTGATTGACGATGCGTGGAAAGAACACCTGCGTGAAATGGACGAACTCCGCCAGAGTGTACAGTCAGCAAGTTACGAACAGAAGGACCCGTTACTTATTTACAAACTGGAGTCGTTCAACCTTTTCAAGATGATGCTGCAGAAAGCAAACAAGGATATTATTGGTTTCCTTTCGCGTGCAAACCTGCCAAGCCAACAAGCCGACCAGGTGAAAGAAGCCAGGCAGCCACAGCGCACCGATAACAGCCGCCTGCGCGAGGACCGCAGCGACATCCTTTCGCAGCGCACCAGCGAAAATACAGTTACCGGCCCTGTGAAAGTTGAAAAGAAAGTGGGCCGCAATGATCCCTGCCCATGTGGAAGCGGTAAAAAATACAAGGCCTGCCACGGCAAAGAAGAATTATAAACCGGGTTATAAATACATTAANNCTCAGTGGCGAATCGTTGGCTGGCAACACCGGACAGGGATTTGACACCGCCATGCTCGCCTTGTATGCCGGCGAAATTAAAAAAGCAGTGGAAATGGGCACCCAGGTTGCCGTGGTACTTGGCGGAGGTAATATTTTCCGGGGGCTAAAAGGCAACAACATAGGCACCGACCGCGTGCAGGGCGATTACATGGGCATGCTTGCCACGGTTATCAATAGCCTGGCTTTGCAATCGGCGTTGCAGAGCGTAGGTGTGAAATCGAAAGTGCTTTCGGGCATGGCGGTTGAACCTGTGGCTGAAAAAGCCAGCGGTCCCAAAGCCATCAGCAAGCTCGAAAAAGGTGAAGTGGTTATACTAGCCGGTGGCACCGGAAACCCGTTTTTTACAACCGACACTGCTGCCGCTTTACGCGCTGTCGAAATTCATGCCGATTTACTGCTGAAAGGCACACGGGTGGACGGCGTATATACGGCCGACCCGGAAAAAGATCCCACGGCTACCAAATTCAATACCCTCACATTCAACGAAGCCTACAGCAAAGGTCTGAATATCATGGATATGACTGCTTTTACCCTTTGCAGTGAGAATAAAATGCCGGTTATAGTTTTTGATGTGCATAAAGCCGGTAACCTGCAGCAGATTTTAAGCGGTAATAATTGCGGGACGCTGATCAGGGATTGAAGGGATTGAAGGGATTGATGATTGAGTTTTACTAAAACCTAAGTTTAAACGCCATAATCATTTCATAGAAACACTTTTTACAGCTTGTTATTAAATATTTCAAAGCAATTTTTAAATTTGCATTACAAAACGAATAGCCATGACTGAAGAATCAAAGTTTATTTTGGAAGAGATTAAAGAAGGGATGCAACATGCGCTTACCCATCTCGAAAAAGAATTTCATAAATTCCGTACCAGCAAAGCCACACCACAGATGCTCGAAGGCGTAAAGGTTGAGTATTATGGAAATCCAACTTCGGTTGATAAGATTGCTAATATCAATACCCCCGATGCCCGCACCATTGTGGTTCAGCCCTGGGAGAAAAATATGCTAAACCCGNNACCGAAGAGCGCCGCCGCGACCTGGTGAAAAAAGCCAAGGCCGAAGCCGAAACCGCTAAAGTTTCGATTCGCAATATGCGCCGCACTGCCGTTGAGGATGCCAAGAAACTGGAAAAAGAAGGTGTATCGGAAGATGAAATAAAAACACTGGAAAAAGAAATACAGCATGTTACCGATGGCTATATTGTTCAGGTTGATAAAATACTGGAGCATAAAGAAAAGGATATCATGACCGTGTAATCCATTACAACCATAAATACAAAGAGCAGCTTTCGGGCTGCTCTTTGTATTTTACCCCGAAACTACTTTGTTTGCTGTGAAACTATTTTGTTCAGGGGAATAAATTCGATTCCTTATTTCTATTCTTCCACCATTTTGGGATTGAAATTCCTGGCTGCATCATCATCAAATTCGCCTTCCCAGCGTGCTACTACCGCTGTTGCAAGGCAATTGCCAATTACATTAACCGCGGTACGGGCCATATCCATCAGCCCGTCAATCCCCAATATTATAAAGATAGGCCAGGTTGGTAACCCGAAACTGGCTGCCGTGCCCAGCAATATTACCAGCGAAGCCCTCGAAACCCCGGCAACGCCTTTACTGGTAAGCATTAGCGTAAAAACAATGAGGAGCTGACGATCGAGAGGCAGATGAATACCCGCGCATTGCGCCACAAAAATAGTAGCCAGCGAAAGATAAAGCGTGGTGCCATCGAGGTTAAAACTATAGCCGGTTGGCATTACAAAGGCAACAATTTTGCGGGGTACGCCAAATTTTTCCATCGCTTCCATGGCTATAGGAAGTGCCGACTCGCTGCTGGTGGTTGCAAAAGCTATAGTTGCCGGCTCTGAAACCGCCCGGATAAAATTCTTTACCGGGATTTTCATCAGCAAGGCGATAGGAAGCAATACACCTGTCAAAAATATAATCAGCGATACATACAAGGTAGCCAGTAATTGAAGCAGGTTGCCCAGGATACCAATGCCCATATTGCCTACCGAGTACGATATGGCTGCAAAAACCGCTATGGGTGCAAAATACATTACGAGGTTTGTGAACTTAAACATCACTTCTGAAAGACTCTCAGCAAAATGGACCATACGGTTGCGGTGTACCTCTTTAAGCATGGCTACAGCAATTCCGAAAAGGATGCTGAAAATTACAATCTGCAAAACCTGCCCGTCGTAAACGGATTTTGCAATATTTTCGGGAAAAACATGCAGTATAATTTCTTCAGCGGTTTGCGGTTTGGCTGCATGCAAGCCCGATTGGTCAATGGCACCCGGAATATTTACACCCACACCGGCCTTACTGATATTAATGGCAAATAGCCCGATAAAGAGCGCTATAGTCGATACAATTTCAAAATACACAATTGATTTCCAGCCCATACGCCCGATCTGTTTCAGGTTCGAATGCCCTGCAATGCCCACAACCAGGGTGCCAAAAAGCAGCGGTGCAATAATCGTCTTAACCAGGTTCAGAAATATTTTACTGAGCAGGTTCAGGTGGATTGCGATTGACGGGGCATCATACCCGAATTCAACACCCAGCACCATGCTGATCAGTATCCACGTAGTGAGTGATTTTTTGCAGAAGGCATAAATTACAAGTAGAGCCATCGTAAGCCAACGGCTGGTAATAAGAACCGTATCTGCTACATTCCACAGCGAATATGCCTGGCCCAGGTTCAGTATCAGGCTGAGTGTAATTACTGCGATAAGCAGGATCAGGAAAGTACGTTGAGTCAGTTTAGTCATAGCATAAAGTAGAGGAGGGATATGTTACCGGTAAAAACGTAGTGGGTTAACCTGGATATGAGTTTTCAGCAGTAAATCACTACATCTTCAAGCGGCTTGCGCATAATTACAGTTCGTTTTGTAAAGGTTGCGCGCGGATACCCCAATGGCGTAATGCCATACACCTTTACGGATTCCTTTATTCCGAGTGCTTTGCGCAGGATATCCGGATCGAAATTGGTAACCCAGCACGATCCTACACCCTCGTTAGTAGCCGCCAGAACCATCTGGTGCATGGCAATAGCGAGGTCAGTCTGCAGCGAATTATAGCCATCGGCGCGTTCCCAGGCTTGATCGAGGTCGCCGGTAACCACC
>DGQJ01000131.1 GCA_002389705.1 Bacteroidales bacterium UBA4417 | reverse complement strand
GCAAAAGGAAGCCATCAGCCAGTTTGATGTTGCCACTAACCTGGAACTGGGAAAATTCCTGCCCGAAAAATCAGGCGTGCGCATACCCATGCACTACGATTATTCGCAAACAGTCAGCAATCCGCAGTATAACCCGCTCGATCCCGATGTTTTGTATAGCAAACAGGTGGAGGACATGACAAAACACCAGAAGGATTCGCTCAAACAGCTTACCACTGATGTTACCACCCGGCAGAATCTTAACTTTATGAATGTGCGTAAGGACAGGGTAGGCGCTGCTCAGAAACCACAACTTTGGGATATCGAAAACTTCGATGTTTCCTATGCGTATTCCGAAATTAAGCGTCACAACAACGATATAGAGGAAGACAGCAAGAAGACTTACAGGGGCGGGCTTGGGTATAATTTTACGGTGAATCCTAAAAATGTGAAACCTTTCCAGAAAACCGTGAGATCCAAGTCACTGGCTGTTATCCGCGACTTCAATTTTTATTATCTGCCGAAGCTGCTTTCGTTCCGTACCGATATGTACCGCGATTACCAGAAAAGGTTGCTGCGAAACAAAAGCGGGGCACAGATCATCATAGAGCCAACCTATACCAAGCAATGGGACTGGAACCGCATTTATGATGTAAAATACGATTTTTCGCAATCGCTGAAGTTCGATTACAGCGCCAGCGTGAATGCTTATATCCTCGAGCCTCCCGGAGGTTACGAAAAACAAAACAGCAACTACGAACAATACCGCGATACGGTATGGAACTCCATCAAGAACTTTGGTTCAACAAACCGGTTCAACCAGATGGCGAATATTAATTATGCGGTTCCTTTCAACAAAATTCCTATCCTGAACTGGGTTACGCTGAGCGCGCGTTACGGGGTAAAATACCGCTGGGAGGCGTCGCCACGTTCGTTGCAATCGAGGTTCGGAAATACAATTGAAAACTCCCGCGATATACAGCTCAACGGGGGCATGCGCCTTACAACACTGTACGATAAAGTGCCGTTCCTGAAAAAGGCACGTATCGAACTGCAGGGAAAGGGACAAACCCAGCCGGGGCGTGCACCCGGTCGTGAGCCTGGAGTTAATTTAAAAGAAAACGGTAAGCAATCAGCCACAAAGGTTAAAGATGCCTCAGCTGACAGCCTCGACAAACCCCGGAAAAACTACCTCAAAACGGTTGGGAATTATACTTTAGGCGTGTTGATGGCGATTAAGGATGCTAATTTCACCTACACCAAATCGAATGGTATCATGCTCCCTGGATTTTTACCCGAGCCGGGTCCGCTGGGCAACAACTGGAGCCTTAATGCTCCCGGCTTAGGTTTTATTTTTGGTAGCCAGGACGATATAAAATATAAGGCTGCTTCCTCGGGATGGCTTACACGTGATACCCTGCTCAACAATCCGTACATCACCCGGGCCAACGAAAACCTTACCTTCCGCTCAACCGTAGAGCCTGTGCGCAACTTTAAAATTGATGTTACTGCCGACCGTACCTATGCCATTACCTACCAGGCATATTTTAAAGCCAACAGCAGCGGCAATTTTAACGAACCTACCTCGCCGCAGGAACATGGTAATTTTAGCATGTCGTACATTATTTTATCAAGCTCGTTTAAAAAAGATAACAGCGACAATTCGAGCCCGGTATTTGATGAAATGCTTTCGTACCGTAAAACCATAGCCCAGCGGTTGGCTGCCGAAAATCCCAACTCGGTAGGCGATTCAGCCGGGTGGCCTAACGGATACGGGCCTACACAGCCGCAGGTGCTCATGGCTTCATTCCTGGCAGCCTATGGCGGACACGACCCGAACAAAATAAAATTCAATCCGTTCCCTAAAATTCCTTACCCCAACTGGCGCATAACATACAACGCCAACCAGGGAATTGAAGCATTGCGGAAGTATTTCCAGTCGTTCAATGTTTCGCATGCATACCGTTCGTCGTACTCAGTTGGCGGCTTCCTGACCGACATTAATTATATGGAACAGGACGGTTTCCCTGCAGCGGTGGATAATGCCAAAAACTTTATCCCCGAAAACCGTATGGATGTAATTACGCTGACCGAACAATTCGGGCCGCTGATCGGGTTGGATATGACTATGAAAAACAGCATGCTGGCAAGGATTGAATTCAAAAAAACAAGAAATCTTTCCCTCAGTTTTGTAAATAACCAGCTAACCGAAATGCGCAGCAATGAACTTGTGATTGGTACAGGCTACAGGTTTAAGAGCGTTCCGTTCAAGGTCCGTTCCATGTCGACCGGCAAAACCGTTACCATGAAAAGCGACCTGAATATTAAACTCGATTTTTCCATACGCGACAACAAAACCATACTGAGGCGGATAGAAGAGGTAAATAACCAGATTTCGACCGGAACGCGGCAGACATCCATAAATTTTTCGGCCGATTATATGCTCAGCCAGAAACTGAATGTGAGGTTCTTTTACGATCAAACCATCAGCAAGCCACATGTTTCGCAACAGATACCGACCTCAAATACCAACGCCGGTATTTCGCTCAGGTTTACACTTGCCCAATAAAATGGTTTCGGGGTAAAGTAATGTACAACCATGGCCTGGTAATACAGAATTTGAAACCCGATTTCCAGTTCCTGTACCGAAGACCAGGTGCTATTATTCAGAATCATTCTAATTTTGATCCGATTGTTTGCAGGTTCTGAACAATGTGTAATTTTGATCCCGAAAAAAAACGACAACCCATGAATATTCCTGAAAATCTTTATTATACCAATGATCACGAATGGATCAAGGTAGAAGGCAATACCGGCATTGTAGGTGTTACCGATTTTGCACAACATCAGTTAGGCGACATCGTGTTTGTTGATGTAACCTCAGTTGGTGAAACCCTGGCCGAAGGCGATACTTTTGGAACCATCGAAGCCGTTAAAACCGTTTCGGACCTGTTCCTGCCTGTTGATGCCGAAGTTACTGGGTTTAACGAAGCACTGAACGATGAGCCGGAACTGATAAACAAAGATCCGTATAATGCCGGATGGATTGTTAAAGTTAACATTACCGATACATCCAAACTATCCGGTTTACTGAACGCCGAGCAATACAAAGCGCTGGTTGAAGCTTAATAAACAGGTTGCCGGGTATTCTGCCAGGTATTTCATCCGAACGCTTCCGGGAGCATGCTGTACACCCGCCGCGGAAGTTTGGAATATTTTGGTATTACTTATAACGCTTATTAGGTAAAACACCTAAATCAAGATAACCCATCCCTTTCGGATGGGTTTTTTATTATCAGTTATTAACATTTCTTGCATCCGGCTATGTCGGTTGTATTTTTGCAAATCTTTCCACACAGATTTATTATTCACTAACCAACCACAACTTATGAAAAAAACAGTTGCCGTTCTTCTTGTATTGTTTGCCGCAGCCGCGTTAAGGGCTCAAAACCTCCAGGTTCATTACGATTTTGGTAAAGACCGGAAGTATGTTACCTCAACCGTCGAAATGTTTAAACCCGACAAATGGGGAAGCACTTTCTTCTTTGTTGATATGAATTATGACGCTGATAATGGAAAGACTGTCAGTCTTGCATATTGGGAAATTGCGCGCGCATTCAATATCGGCAAAAGCCCTTTTGCTGCCCATATTGAATATAACGGCGGTTTCGGTCAGTACAGTGCCGGCTCGGCTGGTTATGGTGCCTACTCTATTAACGATGCCTGGCTTGCCGGTATCGATTACAACCTGCATAATGCTGATTTCACCCGTGGTATCACATTCCAGGTATTGTATAAATATATCAGGGATAAACAGGATGCATCCTTCCAGTTAACAACGGTATGGTATATGCATATGCTGAACCGCAAAGTTTCTTTTACTGGATTTGCTGATTTCTGGCGTGAAGACAACACTGTTTTCGATGACAACGACGTTGCTTCGGATACAAAATATGTTTTCCTTACCGAGCCCCAGATATGGTATAATGTAAACGATAACCTTTCATTAGGTTCTGAAATTGAAATCAGTTCAAATTTTTCGGGCAACAAAGGATTTATG
>DGQJ01000205.1:1209-2554 GCA_002389705.1 Bacteroidales bacterium UBA4417 | reverse complement strand
ATCGTTGTCTTTTGTTTTTCCAAAATCCGAACTGTATTCGATTAGTGCATGCCGGCTTTCGCTGAAGGATTGAGCTGGGGGAATCCTGCTTTTTTAATTTTTTTTGAAACCCATCCAAAGATATAAAAAATCAGCTGTACATAGCCGGAAATCATTAATCAAGGCCATTTCGGCTGCACAGGCAGTTTTTACAACCCAAACGCACGGTTACAGCATCGATGAAAGGGAAATAAAGGATTTGCTTGCGTGAGATTAAAAAGCGGATACAATTTCCTGGCAAAAGGAAATATTCCGGGCAGGTTTTTTAAAATGCTTCCTGCAGGTTAAAATAGATGGCTACTGATTTTTCGGTGCTTTTGCCTATATCGACAGTGAGGTTGGTTCGAGATCTTTTATCGAGGTTGAGCCTGATACCGGCTCCTGCCCCGAAAGCGGTTTGGTCGAACAATCCATGATAATAATTGCTTGCTGTTGTGGCGTTTGCAAAAACAACGCCACCGAAAAGCCCGTTACCTGATATCGGGAAACGGTATTCAACTTCATTATACACCATGTTCAAACCCCGAAACCGTCCCTGTATATATCCGCGGCCCGAACGGTTATAGGTATCCCAGCCAATGGAGGGAAGCGCCAGGTAAGGCACGTTACCGCTCAGCAAAATGGTGCCATAACTCCAGAAAGCCAGCACATGGCGTGGGATATTTGCACTCAACCCGAGGTAGTAACGTGCATCGTAAAGCAACTGCATACTCGATTGCGAATACTTGCCGAGTTTCAGGTTGGTAACCAGTGAAACAGATCCGTAATATCCTTTATAACAGTTACTTATATTGTCTCGGGTATCGGTTAACACGGTAAACTTCAGCCCATTGGTGCCGTAACGGGTGGGATTAAAATTATTGGTATCGGAATACTTGTAATGGTTGGTTACAAAATACGTGGGACTTCCTGCAACGGTATCAAGCCGCAGGTCTTCTATCGTAAAATGCTGGTCAATCATGATCCCGATACCTGCGTACACATGCGAAGTACCCAGCTTGCGCGATGCTTCCTCGTAGATCCGAATCAACTTGAAATTCATGGGTTCTGCCAGGGTATCCTCAGCTTGATCGAGGTTGTTGACATAAATATGCGTTTTATTGAACTCTGAATTGTTGATACCAAGTCCATAGGTGGGTTGCGTGAAAAGTAACAGGCGCCAGTCGCCCTGCAAAAACCACTGGTTACCTGGCAAATATATTTTCGAACGTGCATTAACAATAAACTGGTTTTTGGTGGTAACCTGGAAATTCAACATGCCCGAGGAAAGGTTGGTTGGCGCCGGGCCGAATCTTCGCGTTAAACT
>DGQJ01000205.1:364-1134 GCA_002389705.1 Bacteroidales bacterium UBA4417 | reverse complement strand
GACAGGGGAAAAAAAGAAAATCAGCAGGTTGATTATTGCACCATGCCGGATGATATTTGCAACTTTATGCATTCATTATATTGCTTTAAGATTATCATTTTCAATTTCAAAAATAGGCATTTTTCATTTAATTCCTGTTTGTGCGGATTATCACCCTACCCAAAGTGACTGGAAATTTTTTTTCAGCACCTGGAATTCAAAGTGCAGAAATATGGCTTTACTAAAGCAATTTAAGGCAGTTATATTTAAAAACATTCTGTTTCGATTTATCTAAAAGTGCTTTATCTTTGTTAAATCATTGATTATTAATTTGTATATTATGGCAACAAAAAAGGAAATATCAACCGAACCGGTGCCTGTAAGCAGCAAGATTACGGCGATCACTGATTTAAGCAGGAAGGAATTTATTTCGCGGGCNNAACTGGGAGTGCAGGCACTTGCCGAGATGCAGGATAAACTTTATGCCCAGGATAAATGGGCGTTGCTGGTGATTTTCCAGGCCATGGATGCAGCCGGTAAGGATGGAGCCATAAAACATGTGATGTCGGGCATCAACCCCCAGGGCTGCGAAGTTACTGCCTTTAAAGCGCCTAGCAGCGAAGAGCTCGACCACGATTTCCTGTGGCGCTGCATGAAAAAGCTTCCCGAACGCGGACGTATAGGTATTTTCAACCGTTCGTATTACGAAGAAGTGCTGGTAGTAAGAGTGCACGAAAGCATTCTGAAGGCACAGAAACTACCCGATAAACTGGTAACATCGTCCATTTGGG
>DGQJ01000205.1:0-192 GCA_002389705.1 Bacteroidales bacterium UBA4417 | reverse complement strand
ATGGTTGTGGCATCGGCAATTATCACGGCACTCGATTCCATGAAACTTGCATACCCCGAAGTGAGTGATGAACAGCTTGTTGAGCTGCAGAGGCTCAGGCAGGAATTGCAGGCCGAGAAATAGTTTGATTTTTGCAGACCAGTAAATTTCCATCAGGCTGCCAGCGATCTTTATTTCCCAATTTGTTTAATG
>DGQJ01000070.1 GCA_002389705.1 Bacteroidales bacterium UBA4417 | reverse complement strand
TGCCCGGAAACTTCTCGTACCGTATAGGTGCTTCAAGCGACGAACGTAAAAAACTTTCGATGGAATTATTCCTGATGAAACGCTGGGGGCAGAACAATAATATCGACATGTCGATCATTGAGTATTCACTCACGTACAAACCTGCAAATGCCATCTCGATTTCTTTATCGCCCGAGTATATGGTTTCAACTGATAACCTGCAGTATGTAACTACCATCGAGGATACTCACCCCGATAACTACATCATGGCAAACCTTCACAGCGAACAGTTTTCACTTTCGGCCAGGGTTAATGTGGGCATTACACCTGATATGTCAATACAGTATTACGGTCAGCCATTCTTCTTTTCTGGGAACTATACAAAGTTTAAAACCATCACCAACTCCATGGCTGACGACTATAACGACCGTTTCTACGAGTACACTCAGGATGAAATTAAACTCGACAGCGAAAACGGGGTTTACAACGTGGATGCCGATAAAAACGGGACTACAGATTTTAGTTTCGACGACCCGAACTTTCACTTCCTGCAATATCGGTCGAACCTGGTATTCAGGTGGGAATATAAACCGGGGTCTACGTTTTTCCTGGTATGGTCGCAGGGACGAACCACCGATGGACCTGAAGGTACTTTTAATTTCAGCGATTATGCCACCGAGTTGCACCAGGCAATCCCCCGTAACGATTTCCTGATCAAAATCTCCTACGCCCTTATTTTCTGACCCGGTAAAACTGGTAAACAGGGGCCAGGTAATCTAAAATTTTTAACCTGTTTTAACGCAATAGAGCATCCGGACTCTTATTCCGTTTGGTCATAGAGAACGCTGCCCCAACTACGGAAAATAATAAATTTAACTAAATCATAATTGTTTCATTTAGTGGAAGTTAAAAATTAACTTTTTTCTGTAAATTGTTGATAAATTCTTCTCTTCCGGGATGCGGTTTTCCTGTTTTTCTCAAATTAAATGTGTACCTTTGCAATGCATTATTGAAAGAATTGCAATAAATTGATTATGAGCGAATTAGAAAACAATATGAATGCCAGCGGAAATGGCAACGGAAATGGAAATGGCACATATACTGCTGACAACATCCAGGTTCTCGAAGGTCTTGAAGCGGTGCGCAAGCGCCCTGCCATGTATATCGGCGATATAGGCATAAAAGGTCTGCACCATCTTGTATACGAAGTAGTAGATAACTCTATTGATGAGGCGTTAGCCGGTTACTGTAACCAGATTTTTGTATCCATACTTCCCGATAACTCAATCCGGGTAACGGACAATGGCCGAGGGATCCCGACCGATTTTCACGAAAAGGAAAAAAAATCGGCCCTGGAGGTTGTAATGACCGTGCTGCATGCCGGGGGTAAATTCGACAAAGGTTCGTACAAAGTATCGGGAGGTTTGCATGGTGTGGGGGTTTCCTGCGTGAATGCTCTCTCCATCATGCTTAAGGTTACGGTTCACCGCGATGGTAAAGTTTTCGAACAGGAATATTCGCAGGGTAAGCCGCTATACCCGGTAAGGGTTGTAGGCGAAAGTGATTATACCGGAACCACGGTACATTTCCTGCCCGACAACGGTATTTTTATCACCGATAAATACGATTTCAACATTCTGTCGGCCCGCCTGCGCGAACTGGCATTCCTCAATAAAGGCATCGAGCTCACACTTACCGATGAACGTGAAATTGACGACGACGGTAACCCGTTAAAAGAAGTATTCTATTCGACCCGTGGATTGGTCGATTTTATTGAATACCTTGACGAAACACGCGAAAAACTGATCCCGGAGCCCATTTACATGGAAGGTGAGAAAAACGATATCCCGGTTGAACTTGCCATGCAATACAACACTTCGTTTTCCGAAAATATCCATTCGTATGTTAACAACATTAACACCCACGAAGGAGGAACCCACCTGGCCGGTTTCAGGCGTGCGCTTACACGTACGCTGAAATCGTATGCCGAGAAATCGGGTATGCTCGATAAAATAAAATTTGATATTGCGGGCGACGACTTCCGCGAAGGGCTTACTGCCGTTATTTCGTGTAAGGTAATGGAGCCACAGTTCGAAGGGCAGACCAAAACAAAACTGGGTAACAACGAAGTAATGGGTGCTGTTGATCAGCTTGTGGCCGAAATGCTGAGCTATTACCTTGAAGAACATCCGCGCGAAGCCAAAATGATCGTGAACAAGGTTATACTGGCTGCTACCGCCCGCCATGCCGCCCGCAAAGCCCGCGAAATGGTACAACGTAAAAATGTGCTCTCAGGCTCAGGCTTACCGGGTAAACTTGCCGACTGTTCAGAGAATGACGCTTCACTTTGCGAAATTTACCTTGTTGAGGGTGATTCTGCAGGTGGAACCGCCAAACAGGGCCGCGACCGGAAATTCCAGGCCATCCTGCCACTGCGCGGTAAGATTCTGAATGTTGAAAAAGCCATGCAGCACCGCATTTACGACAGCGAGGAAATAAAAAACATATTTACCGCGCTGGGGGTAAACATTGGCACCGAGGACGACAGCAAAGCACTGAACCTCGAAAAACTCAGGTATCATAAAATCATTATCATGACCGATGCCGACGTG
>DGQJ01000310.1:1660-15493 GCA_002389705.1 Bacteroidales bacterium UBA4417 | reverse complement strand
ACCCATCGCTGGCTGGCACGTTGCATGAAAAGGTTTAAAGAAACAGATCCGCTTTACGGCTACCAGCAATCCCTGTTCCCTATTGTGCAGGGCAGCACCTTCCGCGACCTGAGGATTAAATCGGCCGAAGTTATAGCTTCGCATAATGCCGACGGAAATGCCATCGGAGGTTTGTCGGTAGGCGAACCGGCCGAAATGATGTACGAAATCACCGAGCTGGTATGCGGNNGATATGTTCGATTGCGTGATGCCCACCCGCAATGGCCGCAACGGGATGCTTTTCACCAGCAAAGGAACCATCAACCTGCGAAACGAGAAATGGAAAGATGATTTTTCGCCCCTCGACGAAGAAGGAACTTCTTATGTTGACCGTGAATACAGCAAGGCGTACGTGAAGCATTTGTTTAAAGCCGGCGAAATGCTGGGGCCTATGATTGCCAGCATTCACAACCTGGCTTTTTACCAGTGGCTGGTAGGCGAAGCCCGCAAACACCTGGAAGCCGGCGATTTTACAAGCTGGAAATCAACTATGGTGAAACAATTATCGGTGAAACTTTAGCTGCCGGAAATGCAACCACCAACCGAAAATAAAAGTTGGTCGCAGCTATTGATCACTTTCGTACTTTTGAAATCCCAAACCGGGTAACCCGCTTAGCGCAAATTGCCCATTAAATATTGCCAAACAAAGTGCTTGGACTGAAAAAACTCGACTTCTATATTATCCGCAAGTTCCTGGGGACTTACTTTTATTCCATTCTCCTGCTTACGGTTATCATCATAATTTTCGATATATCGGAAAAAATTGATGATTTTATTGAAAAAGATGCTCCCCTCAGAGCAATTATTTTTGAGTATTATCTCAATTTCATCCCCTATTTTGTGAACATGTTCAGTTCGTTGTTCACATTTATTGCTGTGGTATACTTCACTTCCCGTTTGGCATCCAATACCGAAATAGTGGCAATGCTCAATGCCGGGATTAGTTTCTGGCGGATATTGATTCCCTACCTGGTTTCGGCCATTTTCCTGACTGTGCTTTCGTTTGCATTGATGAATTATGTAATCCCCTATACCAACCGCGATTTGCGGGCCTTCGAAAAGCGATATATCAAAAATCCGTTCAAATCGAATGAGATGAACCTGCACCTACAGCTGGAGCCGGGTACTTATATTTATGTCGAAAATTTTAACAGCGTAGGAAATATTGGGTACAGGTTCAGTCTCGAGAAATTTGACAGCACGGGCATGAAACTGAAGCTCAAAGCCGATATGATTACCTGGGACAGCATACAAAGCCGGTGGCATATGACTAATTACATAACCCGGCAAATACAACCCAATGGCGAAACTGTCCGACAGGGAACAGAGACAGATACGGTGATGAAATTTACCCCGGCCGATTTTAAAGTGGATATTGAGGATGCCAAAATTATGACCTATACCCAGTTAAATAAGTTCATTGAGCAGGAGAAAATGAGGGGCAGTACGCTTACCGGGCAGTTTAACCTCGAAAAATATAAGCGGCTCACTTTCCCGTTTGCCAATATCGTACTCACTTTCATCGGGGTGGCCCTCTCGAGCCGCAAGGTAAGGGGTGGCATAGGCATGCACCTGGGTATGGGAATCGGAATTGCTTTTACCTTCATCCTGCTGTTGCAGATCAGTTCGGTATTTGCCATTTTCGGAAACCTGCCGGCCTCCATAGCCTTATGGATACCTAATTTCCTTTATTCCATAGTGGCGATAATACTTCTAAAGCTGGCTCCCAAGTAAGGTTCCAAAAACATCACAGCCTGAAAATTCAATAGTAACAGGTTTTTCGAAAAGCCCGAATATCGCCGACCCGCTGCCGCTCATGGCCGCATATATGGCCCCCTGCCGGTATAAATCATTCTTTATTTCCCGTATCTCGGGATACAACGTCATAACGGTTTCTTCAAAATCGTTGTGCAGCTCCTTTCGCCATTCACGCACCGGCAATGATGTAAGCTGGTCGATTGAATTTAGGCGGTATAAAGGTTTTATACCGGCAAAAGCTGCGGCTGTGCTCACATGAACGGGTGGCTTTACAATTATTACATACCAGCCTCCAAGGTCGACTGTTACCTCTTTCAAATACTCGCCCCTGCCTGTTGAGAGGGCCGGAACGTTATCAATAAAAAACGGGCAATCCATCCCCAACTGAACAGCCAGCGATCGCAACACCTCATTTTCCAGCCCAAGCTGAAACATTGAATTCAACATTTTGAGGGCAAACGAAGCATCCGACGAACCTCCGCCAAGCCCCGCCCCGGTAGGAATAACCTTGTGCAGGTGAATATCTACCGGCTGTACGCCGTATTTATCAGCCATCAGGCGCCAGGCTTTGTAACAAAGATTTTTCTCAACTGGCGAATCGATATGGGTACCGGTAACCGTCAGCGTGGTTTTATCACCACGGGCTGGCACTATCTCGAGTACATCACACCAGGGCACAGGCAACATAACCGTTTGTATATTATGATATCCATCGGTACGCCGCTGGGTAACCCAAAGGCCCAGGTTTATTTTACAATTGGGGAAAGAGATCACTTTTAAAAACAGGATTTGCGTGGGAAATTAAAGGCCATTTAGCGACAAAAGTTTTTCAGGTTTCCGATTCTCTTGTTCTTCGAAAATCAAGCTGCCAGCATTTTACATTCTGCATGGCCAACCTAATATTTTAGTTCATGACAAATGCTTTGTTTTACCTTCATTTATTTATCGCTGACGAACCTATTTACCAAGAAATGTCTTCATATTTTCAACATTAAGCCGGTGGTAAAGATTTTTACCCTCCGACGTGTACAGGAAATCAATCAGCGACTGGTAGTGTGCCGTAATTTTGCCCCGTACCATTTTCATGGTTGAGTTCATCATATGGTTTTCCTCGGTGAAAGCAGCAGGCAATATGCCGATGGAAGCCGGCAGCCAGCGGTGCGGAAACATATGTCCATAATGCCCGTGTTTGCGGTACTGGTTTAACTCGTGGCCGATACACCGTATGGCCTCGTGAATGCCTGCATCAGTGGCCGGATCGAGCCCTTTGTGCTTCAGATGGTGAAGAATATTGACTTTATCGGGCACCAGCAGCACGATAGTATAGGGGTGCTGGTTGTTATAAAGCATACACTGCGAAATGTATTTGCTTTGTCCCACATAGGCTTCCTCAATTCCCTCGGGGCTGTATTTTTCGCCATCGTCAGCAATCAACAAGCTTTTGGAACGACCCAGTACATAAAGGAAACCATCGCTGTCCATGTAACCCAGGTCGCCGGTATAGAGCCAGCCATCGCGCAGCGACTGGGCAGTAGCCTCGGGATTATTCCAGTATCCAAGCATGGTATTTTCGCCTTTGATTACAATTTCGCCCGATTCGCCCACAGGAAGTTCGTTGCCATTTTCATCACAGATTTTGAGCAGCATATCCTTCACCAGGTAACCCGATGAACCAAATTTATGTTTAGCAGCCGAATTCGACGAAATGATGGGCGAGGCCTCAGTAAGCCCGTAACCCTGGAACATAGGCATGCCAATGGCATAAAAAAACTTCTGGTATTCGATGTCGAGCAGGGCACCTCCACCCACAAAAAAATCGAGGCGGCTGCCAAAACTTTCGCGTATTTTGCTGAAAAGGATCTTGTCGTACAACTTCATTAAAGGCTTATAAAGCGAAGTGAGCCCGGGACCTTTTTTCCACCCGTTGTTGTTGTAGGCATACGAAATTTTGAGGGCATGTTTAAACAATGCCTTTACCAGAAAACCTTTATCGCTGATCCCTTTTTCGATATTCTTTTTAAAATTGGAGGCCAGGGCCGGAACACTCAGCAACAGGTTTGGCCTGATTTCTTTAATGTTGATGGGAATATTTTTAAGCGTTTCCATACCGGTTTTACCTACCTGTACCGATGCAAGCGAGGCACCCATACCCATCATGCAATAAATTCCGGCCGTATGCGCAAAGGCATGATCCCAGGGCAAAATAAGCAGCGTGGTATAATGCGGCGGGATGTCCATTAATGAATAGCCCTGCTTTACATTGGCTACATAGTTGTTGTGCGAAAGCACGATACCTTTGGGATCGGCAGTGGTGCCCGAAGTATAGCAGATATTGGCCGGATCGTTGGGCTGCACTAGTTTCCGGGCCTGCCTGAAGGCATCAGCCGAGGTTTTCAGAAACTCTTTTCCGAGTTCCAGCACTTTTTGGTACGAAATTTCCGATTCATCTTCTTCGTTTCCGTCGAGCAATATAAGTTTAGCCAGATCGGGCAACGTAGGTTTTACAGCACGTATTTTCCGGGCCTGGCTGGCCGAAGCAATGGCCATGCTTGCCCCGGCGTGCGACAATCGGTATCGTATTTCGTCGGGTTCGGCAAGTTTAACCGATAGCGGAATATTGATAGTACCAATGTACAGCATACCCAGCTCGCTTACCACCCATGCATTACACCCTTCGGAAATGAGCGCGATGCGATCGCCTTTTTTCACGCCCAGGCTGAGCAAACCGGCTGCAAACTGTTGAACCAGTGCTTTTACCTGGGTATATGTTGTACCCTCGTAATTGGCGGTTGTTTTTTCCCAGAGATATACGTTATCCGGATATTTGGCTACATTTTCTTCGAAAAAATCGGGGATGGTTTGCATGAATTGAGTTTTATAATTCAAATATATTGCAATAATACGGATTACACAAAATAAACTTCACCAATACCGGCAGGTCATCCTTGGGATGCGCCATTCTATATTTTTCCAGGATATTCAGCTTTAAACCATCCGTTGCATCTGTCCCGAGTCGTACACGGTAAAACCACCAACTACCGATTTTGCTGCTTTTATCATGGCCTTGGCCACCACATCGGCATGAATGGCTTTGTATTTCAGCAAAGGGCCTACGAACAGGAATCCAAGTGCACCCATAATCACCTGGGCGAACTTCTCTCCTCCCCTTTTTTCGTTTCGGTTGCCCATAAGTAACGACGGCCTGAAAACCTGTACCTGTGAAATAGGAAGCTGTTTTACAGCTGCTTCCATTTCTCCCTTTACCCGGTTATAAAATATTCCTGATTGGGCCGAAGCTCCCATGGCACTGACAATCAGCAGGCGTTTTACCTCATGTGCCTGGCTCCATTTGCCGAGGTTCACTACATATGTAAAGTCTACTTTGTAAAAAGCTTCCTGCGATCCGGCAGTTTTAATAGTGGTTCCCAACGCACAAAATACATCATCAACCTGCATTCCGGCTTCGAGCGATTCAAGCGAATCGAAATCAACCTGCAGTTGTGTAAGCTTTGGATGCTTCAAATCAAGCGGTTTGCGCACAATAATTGTAATGTTACTGTACAACTCGTCGGTGAGGAGTTGCTTTAAAAGGCTGCTGCCAACCAGGCCGGTGGCCCCGGCAATAAGGGCGTTACGTTTTTCCATAAGGTATAGATTACGGACTAAAATTAAGTGAAATTATTGAAAATGCAGGATTAAAAATTGTCCTTATTCATTTGTTAAACATAAGCAGCAAACCCAATATTTGTTCCGGCAAATGGCTTACCCGGAGTAGCTGTGTGAAATTTTTTGTGGATAACTCAAAAAGAGAAACGCGGCTGTACTTGCTTTATTTGATTACTTTTGAAAAACGGAACTCCAATGAACATATAGCTTATGACCTTATTTAATTCAGTGATATCGTGGTTTATACGTAAACGTATACACCAGATTGAGTTATTTATGAAGTACCCGCACGAGGTTCAGGAGGAATGGTTTGAGAGCCTGTTGCACAGTGCGCGCGATACCGAATGGGGACTTAAACACGATTACCGATCGATTACCTCGTTCGAAGAATACCGGCAACGGGTGCCCATCAGCGATTATAACGCGGTAAAACCCTACATCGACCGGCTTCGTAAAGGAGAAAACAATATTTTGTGGCCATCGGAAGTAAAATGGTTTGCCAAAAGTTCGGGTACCACCAGCGATAAAAGCAAGTTTATCCCGGTAACGGCCGAAGCCCTCGAAGAATGCCACATGAAAGGAGGCAAGGATCTGCTCTCAATTTATTGTAACAGTAATCCTACTTCAAAAATATTCAGTGGCAAGGTGCTGGGTATGGGTGGCAGTTTCAGGTCGGATAACGAATTTGCCGAAACCTACCACGGCGATGTTTCGGCCATCATCATGGAGAATCTCCCTTTCTGGATACAGCTGATACGCACACCCGATATGAGCGTGGCGCTGATGGACGAATGGGAAGACAAGCTTTACCGCATGGCTATGATTACCAAGGACGAAGATGTTACAAACATTACCGGTGTACCTTCGTGGACGCTTGTTTTGCTGAATAAAATCCTTGAAATCACAAAAGCACAGAGCATCACAGAAGTATGGCCAAACCTCGAACTGTTTGTACACGGGGGCGTAAACTTCACCCCATACCGCGAACAATATCGCAGGATATGCCCACCCGAAATGCACTACCTCGAAACCTACAATGCCAGCGAAGGATTTTTCGGCATACAGGACAGACTGGATGGTGACGATATGTTGCTGATGCTCGATTACGGCATTTTTTACGAGTTCATGCCATTGTCAGAAATTGAAAACGAAAATCCAAAAACGCTACCACTATGGGAAGTAGAAGCGGGAGTAAACTATGCCATGGTTATCAGTACCAACGCCGGTTTATGGCGATACCTGATTGGCGATACGGTAATGTTTACATCCATCGATCCATACCGTATTAAAATTACCGGTCGTACCCGCAGCTTTATAAATGCGTTTGGCGAAGAGCTGATTATTGACAATGCCGAAAAAGCCCTGGCCACTGCCTGCGAAAAAACCGGTGCTTTAATTACCGAATATACCGCTGCCCCTATCTTTTTGAAAGACACCGAAAAAGCAGCCCACGAATGGGTGATTGAATTTGAAACGCCACCCGAAAACCTGGAGTATTTCGGCGAAATGCTCGACAATGCGCTTAAATCACTGAATTCGGATTACGAAGCCAAACGTTACCACAACCTGATGCTGCTGCTGCCGGTTATCAGGCCGGTGCCAAAAGGTACTTTTTACGAGTGGTTCAGGGAGCGGGGCAAACTGGGCGGGCAACATAAGGTACCACGCCTTTCGAACGACCGCAAGTACGTGGAAGGCATACTGGCACTGCATGCAAAAAGCATGTAGATAATTCCTGTGCCGTTCAGAAGAAAATCATGGAGAAAAGAGAATTTTGCTTTTATGCCTTTTGTGTTTCAAAATAAAACCACAGAGACACAGAGAGTTCTGAGGAACACCGAGAAAAAAGAGAAAAAGTAATATTCCATTTATGCCTCTTGTGTTTCAAAATAAAACCACGGAGACACAGAGAGCACTGAGGAACACGGAGTAAGAAGAGAAAAAAAAATTTTCATTGTGGCCTTTTGTATTTCAAAAAAAGAAACCACTAAGGCAATCGGAACACTAAGAAACAATCAGTAAACGTATATCTCAGTGAACCTCCGTGCCCTCCGTGCCCTCCGTGCCTCCGTGGCAGAAACAAAATCATTAAGACCAATCGTACGGTTAACGAGTTATCAACAAAACGTAAAAGTTTTAGATCATAAAAAAGATTCTTAATAATTTAGCTGAATCATACAATTGAACTTATGGGAATGCATATCGCAATAGCAGGGAATATAGGATCAGGCAAGACAACCCTTTCGGGATTACTGGCCAAGCACTTTGGCTGGCAGCCACATTACGAAGACGTAGATACCAACCCGTATCTCCCCAGTTTTTACGAAGATATGCAACGCTGGTCGTTCAACCTGCAGATTTATTTCCTCAACAGCCGTTTCAGGCAGATTGTGGATATCAGGAGAAGCGGGAAAAATGTAATACAGGACCGCACCATTTACGAAGATGCACATATCTTCGCGCCCAACCTGCACACCATGAACCTGATGACAACCCGTGATTTTGAAAATTACCAGTCGTTGTTCGAGCTCATGGCCACTTTTATCCAACCCCCTGACCTGCTGATTTACCTGCGTGCCGATGTGCCAACCCTGGTGAGAAACATTCAGAAACGCGGCCGCGATTACGAAGCCTCCATCCGCCTCGATTACCTGAAAAGCCTGAACGAACGCTACGAAAACTGGATTAACAGCTATACCGCCGGCAAGCTGCTGATTTTTGATGTGGATAATATCAACTTCCAGGATAATCCCGAAGATCTCGGAAAAATTATTGAAGGCGTACAGGCTAATTTACACGGATTGTTTTAAGCTGCTTCAGGTTATAACTTCTTCAGCTAAAATCCTTCCATCTGAATTTCAGGCATGATCAGCCGGCCTGTTAAAAATCAGGGAAATTTCTGTGCCCTCTGCCGGCTTCGAATTTACCCGGATCGTGCATTGTATAAGTTTTGCCAAATCCCTGATCAGGTGCAATCCCAAACCTGATTTTGAGCCCACTTCAGCTTTATCGTCGTACAATGCCCTGAATTGTTCGGGTTTTGCGCCAACGCCATTATCGGTTATTGACAAAACCGTATGGTTGTCAACCAGTTCAGCTTTCCAGGTAATAACACCTTCCGTTCTGTTATTCAAGGCCTTAATTGCATTGCTGGTTAAATTCCGCATGATGGTTTTCAGGAAATTTTCATCTGAAAATACGCTGATCAACCCTGTATTGATGTATACGAATTGGTACTGCGAATTGAGGTTGTACATGCTTTGAATATCGGCAAAGAGTGTGTTGACCTCAATATTTTGCATCTGCGGCTTAAACCCTTCCATTTGTCCCTTGCTCCACAGCAACAAATCTTCCATATTATGCAAAAGATTCTCAGCAGCTACCAGTGTTTTATTCTCAAAACTTTCTTTTAATTCATCATCAAGCATTTCGGGACAATCCTTTTGAAAATGCAGAAACTGGATTATACTTGCTACAGGAGCCCGTAAATCGTGGTTCAGTATTGAAAAAAACTTTGTTCTAACTTTATTTGCCTCAACCAGATCATTATTTAATGCAGCCAATTTTGCATTGTTAATCTTTTTTAACCTGTTTTGGTAAAACAGTACCACTCCCAATATTGACAAGAGCAAAAGCCCGACAAACAAAAATTTCTTTTGCGTATTGGTTTTGTAAATCATCAGCCTGCTGATTTTTAACTCTTTATCTTTCAGCTTCAGCATATTTTCTTTGCGCTCGTTTTCATATTTCGAGATCAGGTCAAAAAGATATTTCAAGTTTTTATCGCTCGCCAGTTTCTCTTTGTATTCAATATGCAGGTCTTTATATTTCAATGCCGTTTGGAAATCTCTCTCCGATTTTGCTATTTGCGACAATAATAAATAGGCTGAAGATATGTAAGAAATATAGTTTCTGTTTTTCGAGAGCTCGAGTCCTTTGTTTATAAACCTCTTACCCTTTACATTATCGCGTAGTTCGAAATAAGCCCAGCCCAGGTTTATGTACGAAGATGCCGTGTAAAAATCGTCGCCCAGTTTTTCAGCAATCTCAATGGTAGGATTAATATAATCGAATGCTTCTTTAGGCCGGTTTTGTTTCAGGAGTACCTGGCCGATGCTGTTGTTGCAGATCATCCTTCCCAGGTCCGAATCAATCTTTTCGTTTATCGCCAATGACTTTTTGTAATTAACCATGGCTGAATCCAACTGATCCTGGCTCTCGAAAACCCCTCCGATATTCTGGTAATTGATTGCCAGCCCCAGGTTATTATTCAGTTTTTTTTCAATTTCCAGCGATGTGACAAAATTTTCCTTTGCCATTTCAAACTGGTTGAGTGTTAAAAATACATTGCCCAGGCTATTCAGCGATATGGCCTGGCTTTTTAATATTTCATCATCTTTATTTTTTAATGAATTCACCAGGTTCAGTGCATTCTGGTGGTTATCAATGGCAGGTTTAATGGAATCGATGCGGCGGTATACAACCCCAAGCATATTGTATGCGGCTATTTCCAGATAAATGTTCTTTGTTTGCTTTGCAAGAATCAGCGCTTTCGTATGGTAATCTTTTGATTTTTTATAATCGGAAATATCCCGGTAAAAAGTTCCCAGTTCATTATAAAGAAAAGCCTGTATAACCACTGCCTTTTTAGCGATAGCCATATTTAAGGCATTTGATAATTTGGCTGTATCTCTTCTGTAAGGCCGAAAGAATGCTTTTATTTCCTTATAATCTGTTACTCCCGGCTGAATAAAGCTGTTTGCTTTTTGTTGAAAAGTCTGATCCTGGGCCAGGCTTGCCCATACGTTAAGGATAAAAACAAAAACCAGAATAATTCTTCTCAATTATCAGAATGTTTGTTGTTACAAATATAGTTTTATTTAATTTAATTCTATATTTTAAACCGTCGAAATTGTTCTTTGTTTGGATTAATTAAAAAAATGAAGCAGCGTTTTGCAAACTATTATCACGCTCATTTTTAAGTCAGCAGGTAAAATTGCAGTTTCAAAAAGAAGGAATAATTAATTCATGATATTCAGTTAAGCTACCGGAAAACTGAATCTGATAGCCTGACCAAAACCAAACTCGGATCCTACACACTTATTGTTTTAATTTCAATATGTGCTACAACCCTATTTCTTAAAACACACCTGTTTTCAGTTCCTACACCGGGTCAACATCAATCACCACCCGAACTGCTTTATATTCGGGCAGGGCATTGAGTTTAGCGATAGCATTCCGGATTTCGTCCTTAGCCTTGGGCAAGGCAATACCTTTTTCGAACTTGACAAGTATATTTTTCAGGTACTGGTTCCTGATACGCGATACGCTTGGATATTCGGGTCCCAGCACACGTTTGCCAAAAAGTGAGCGAAGTTTTTTAGCCAATTCGTCGGCAGCCTTATTGATCACATTTGCATCCACATGCCTGAGCGAAAGCTGAACTATACGGCAGAAAGGCGGGTAGTTAAATCTTTCCCTTTCGGCCAGCTGGCTCAGGTACATGGCTTCATAATTATGATCCAGTACCATCGAAAGGATGTGGTGCGATGGGTTATAAGCCTGTATAAGCACCTGGCCCTGCCTGTTTTTACGCCCGGCACGGCCGGCCACCTGTGCCATAAGCTGGAACCCGCGTTCAAAAGCCCTGAAATCGGGATACGACAGCAGGCTGTCGGCATTTAAAATACCCACCAGGCTCACATGATCAAAATCAAGTCCCTTGGTTACCATCTGTGTTCCGACCAGGATGTCGATTTTGCGTTCTTCGAAAGCGGCAATCATTTTCTGGTGGGCAAAACGGGTACGCGTGCTGTCCAGGTCCATGCGGGCAATCCGTGCCAAAGGAATAATCAGCGAAAGCTCTTCCTCAATTTTTTCGGTTCCGAAACCTTTCATTACCAGGTGCGTGTGGCCGCAATCGGGGCATTTTTCGGGTATACGCATTGTATAACCACAATAGTGGCACCTGAGCTGGTTTTGTTTTTTGTGATACACCAGCGAAACATCGCACTGTACACAATGCGGTATCCAGCTGCAGTTTTCACACTCAATATGCAGCGAAAAACCGCGCCTGTTCTGAAAAAGTATCACTTGCTCCTTTACAGCCAGGGCAGCTTCAATTTCGCGGATGAGCACCGAGGAGAAAACAGATTGCATCGTTTTTTTACGGTACTCTTCCTTCAGATTTACCAGTTTTATCTGGGGCATCAGTAACCCACCAAAACGCTCCGATAAAGTGGTTAGCCCGTATTTCCCCTGGCTGGCATTATAAAAACTTTCGATGGATGGCGTAGCCGAACCCAGCAATACTTTTGCGCCATGCATGGATGCCAGGAAAATAGCGGTGTCGCGGGCATTATAGCGCGGGGCCGGATCGTATTGTTTGTACGAGGCATCGTGCTCCTCGTCAATGATAATAAGCCCCAGGTTATTAAAAGGCAGAAACATAGCCGAGCGCGCCCCGAGCAACACATTAAAAGTAGATGCCCCGGTACCCGAAACATGCTGCCATATTTCGACCCTTTCGTTTTCGTTGTATTTTGAATGGTATACCCCAACCTCGTTGCCGAAATATTTTTGCAGGCGGTTGATGATCTGGGTAGTGAGCGCTATTTCGGGAAGCAGGTACAACACCTGTTTGCCTTCATCCAGGGTTTGCCGGATGAGTTTTATGTAAATTTCGGTCTTGCCGCTGGAGGTTACCCCATGCAGTAAGGTAACATTTTTGGTTTCGAATGCTGCTGATATTTCCTGCATAGCCCGCTGCTGCTCGGCAGTGAGGTCTATATCAGCGGCTGAATGCGTGGCCTGCCGGTAATTCAGCCTGCTTATTTCTTTATCATATTCTTCGAAAACGCCCTTTTTCTCCAGCGCCTTGAATTTGCCTGCTGCATCGTCGATCCTGGCAAACAGGTCCTTTCGCGAAACCTCCACCGGGTGGTTCGACATGATTTTCGAAAGTTGAATGTATTCGATAAGCAAATCGAGTTGTTTCGGAGCCTTTTTCTCGAGTTTATCGTACAATACCTGAAGTTGATCCTCGCTGCTGTAGGCGTCCGTAAGCTTTATAAACGACAGTGTTTTCGGGGTAAAACGCTCGCGCACTTCTTCCTCAGTTACGATGTAGCCTTTTTCGATCAGGTTATGAATCAGCGGGATAATTTTTACCAGGTCGGCAAAGCGCGAAGCATCCGAAATGGATAACGCCCCGTTTTCCTGCAAGGCACGAAGCAGGTTATATTCTTTTTCGGAAAGGATTTTCTCGCTGAATTCAATTCCCGGAACTATTCGTATTTTCGATTCGCTGGCCAGTTTGAGGGCAGCAGGCAGGGCCGCGTTCATTACCTCGCCAACCGTACAGCAATAGTACGATGCCATCCATTCCCAAAGCTTAAACTGAAATTCGTTGGCAATGGGTTGCAGGTCGAGCACCCCCAGGATATACTTGGTTTCGACGGCAGGCGCTTTGGTGGTGATGCTATGGATCAGCGCGGTATATACTTTCTTTTTGCCAAATTGTACTACCACGCGCTTGCCGGTTTCAACCGCATCGTTCAGATCGAACGGTACCCGGTAGGTAAAGTAACCCGCCACAGGCAAGGGAAGTAGTACATTTACGAATAAGGTGGTGCGCATTTTATCTAAAGTGATCCTGGAAAGCGAAGGTAGGAATTTTTATTACCTGCTGTTCAGAAGTGTTCAGGGCAAAGGGTATTTTAGATCATAAAAAAGGCACAAAAGAGGTTGCGAAATTCCTTTGTGCTTTTTGTATCAGTTTTCTGAAAACTTAAAAAAACCGGATCCGGCATTTATACGTGCTAATCTTCAAGGTCGTCGTAATTGATCGTGGGCTTTGCCGGTTTTGAGTCAGGTTTCGATATTGGCTTGGCGTTGCTGTCGTCAGTGTTTTTGGCTTTGCGTGGCCTCAGCTCGCGGGTGCGAACAACCTGGTAGTCGCGCTTTTCGGTAAACTTATTCCCTTTCGAAGGCTCGCGCTTCGTTGTATCTGGTGTTTGCGTTTCAGCCGGCGAAGTATTCAGAACAGTATCCGGAATTTCGGGGGTGTTTTTTTTCGCCTGCAGGTATTCGCTCAGGTCTTCGATGCGGGTAGCTGGTTTAAGTTTAACTTTTTCAACTTTCCTGCGGTCGGTCCGTTCTTCTCTGCCGGGCCTGCTGTCGCGGACAGGTGCCTCATTTTTCCTGAAGTCCTTACTGAACTCCTTTTTTTCGCGCGGAACAAATCCCGAATCGTTGCTTTTTTCACGGGGCTTAAACTCGCGGGGTTTAAATTCGCGCGATTTGTACTCACTCTTATTCGAATCGCTGTCGCGGCGTGGTTTCCTGGTTTCGAAATCGCCTTTTTCCCTG
>DGQJ01000310.1:864-1640 GCA_002389705.1 Bacteroidales bacterium UBA4417 | reverse complement strand
CCTTCGGGTGCTTCCTTGCTTCGCCAGTTGGGTTTGTCGGGATGGCTTTCAAAATCAGTTCCGGTTGTTGTATCCCGTCCACTGTAGTTTTCGTCCATATACCGGCCTCTTTTGCTGCCTTTGTATAAATCGAAATGTTCAAATTTACATTCCAGCGGGCCGTTAAAAACGGTGAGCTTAGCCGATGGGCGCAAACCTATAAAACCCAGTGCACGCTGGTCGCTGCTGATGATCCAGGCATGGTAACCGGCAAACTCCTGTTTCAGCGTGTTGCCTATACTTTTATAAAGCCCGATAATATCATTTAACCGGATACGCTCGCCATAAGGCGGGTTGATGATGATGAGGCCGGGATCTCCTGCCGGGCGTTTAACTTCTGAAAATGGGCTTATGGACAGTTTTACATCCTTATGCAGGCGCGCTGATTTTACATTAGCCCGTGCCGATGCCAGGTTTTTAGGCGAAATATCACTGGCAAGTATCTGGTATTCAAATTCTGTCTGTTTTTCAAGGGCTTCGCGGGTAACTTCGTCCCACAACTGCTGATCAAAATCGGGCCAGTGCATAAACCCGAATTCCTTACGGTACATACCGGCCGGAAAATTATTGGCATACATGGCAGCTTCAATAGCCAGCGTACCCGATCCACACATGGGATCGATAAAATGGCAGTCGCGTTTCCAGCCCGAAAGCATGATAAGCCCGGCAGCCAGCACTTCGCTGAGGGGCGCTTCGGCATTCGATACGCGGTAGCCGCGTTTGTGCAGCGACGGGCC
>DGQJ01000310.1:0-770 GCA_002389705.1 Bacteroidales bacterium UBA4417 | reverse complement strand
AGCGAAAGATAATTTTCCCAGGGGTATGCATTTACCTGACTGTACAAATCGTCCTCATCCGCCATCTGGAATGAAAATATGGGCATCAGAATCCGCTGTGCAGTACGCAGGCAGTAATTAGCCTGGTATAGCAGTCGTTTATCGCCTTCGAAACTGACGGCACGGGTCAGTACTTCAACATTTGTGCCACCCAATTCAGTGATTTCAGCAGCCAGCACTTCTTCGAGCCCGGCAATGGTTTTTGCGATAAATTTCAGTGGCTCAGTGCCTGTGGTTGATGGTTCCAAAAGAATATTTTTTATGTGGGGATTTAGTGCTNNAAATCGTAAATCATTTCCCTTGGTGATTGGTTTGAAAGCTACTTGATAAGGTTATCTATAAACTTTTGTTTATCGACAATATAGCGTGTGTGTGTTCCTTTACCTATGATGCCGGACGCATCAGACGCTTCAACTTCGAAAACCAGTTTTTTGCCATCGGCCTGCACCAATTCCGAGTGGCAAACTATCACTTCGCCGGGGAAAGTGGCCTTGAAATGTTTCACTGATACTTCGGTGCCAACCGTAACAAACGCTTCGGGTAAGGCCGGGGCAACACTTTCCATGGCGGTTTGCTCCATCAGGGCAATCATGGCAGGAGTTGCAAAAACATCAACCGTTCCCGATCCATACGCGGTGGCAGTTTTATCAGCGGTAACGCTTATTTTCTTTTCCCCCTTTATTCCGGGAGCCAGGTTAAATTCCATATTGGTTTCAGTCGGCAAAATTCAG
>DGQJ01000366.1:685-3680 GCA_002389705.1 Bacteroidales bacterium UBA4417 | reverse complement strand
GAAAAAATTAACTTTTTCGAAATTTCCCAGTTATTCGATGCATAGGCTGCCAGGTTCACCATATTATCGCCACCATCGGGATAACGGGTAGCCGCATCCTGGGTTATTTCGCCCGAGGTAATATTCTGATTGTAGGCTTTTGATCCTACCAGGTTCAGGATACCTTCGGCCCCATACCGTAACTCGCTGTTAGTAAATATTTTTTTCATAAAATCAGCGTTCAGCGAGAGGATGTTAACAGTTTCTTCCTGGTGTTTTTTCTTCGAAGCGCCGAAATTCCGGCTTACGCGATCTTCGCTGATATATTGGTAGGCTGCCGTTACACGAGCAATATCATATATTTTCACAGCTTTCAGCCATTCACTTTTCAACGAAACCAATGCACGTGTTTGCGGCCCATAATACCACTCGGCGTATTTTAGCTTGCCGTTTTTCATCTCTGTAAGCCGGTCGTAACGTGGTATATTCCCCGAGTTCGAGAATTGGGTATTCAGCGTCAACGTGCGATATTCAGTTGGTTTATACAGAATTTTTGCAAAAACATCATATTGTTTGTACCCTGAGCTTTTCTGGATCAAAGGATCCGCATTTTGGGTCATGATATCGTTGTTATTGATCCTTTCGGCATAATAAAGGCATTTCCCCCAGTCGCCGTATTTGCTGTCGCGGTTACTGCCTTCGCGCAGGTCGCCAATATTTTTTGTGCTTCCGCCGATAAAAGCAGCTATTTTCTTCCCGCCAACATTCACATCAAAGCTCTGCGAATATTCGTTTGAGGCAGTTGAATACCGGAGCATTACATTTCCGGAAGTAAACAGTTTGCTGTTGGTCGATAGAACAGGATTGCGGGTATAAAAGTGCATTACGCCACCCATGGCATCGCTCCCATAAATCACCGAACCGGGTCCATGAACCACCTCAACGCGGCTCAGTATGTTCGGGTCGATGGTAATTACATTTTGCAGGTGTCCGGCACGATAAATGGCGTTATTCATCCGGATGCCATCCACAACCAGCAACACGCGGTTTGATTCCATCCCCCTGATTACCGGGCTTCCACCGCCCTGCTGGCTTTGCTGTACAAACACAGTACCATTTTGCTGCAATAATTCGGCTGAGGTCTGTGGATTTCCAAAACGGATTTGCCGCGAAGGAATTATATCGATCCTAACCGGCAAATCGCGGTATGGTTCTTCAACCTTATTGGCCGACAGCACTACTTCCTTCAGATTGATGGTAGCTATGGTGAGCTCTATTTTGGCTATACCACCAGCTATAGCCTGGTGTTCAATTACAAGGGGAACGTACGAAATATGTGAGAATGTGAGTTTGTCGGCCGGACCGAATCCCGAGATATCTGCAATACCGTCGGGGTTAGTCATAACCGAAATCGATTTGTCGGCGTTGTAGATATAGCACTGGTTGATAGGCTGCTGATCAGTTTTACCGATAACCCGGACTTGCTGTGCAAAAGTAGACCCGGCGGTTATCAGCAGTAAGAAAGTGATGAGTTTTTTCATTATAAATTCATTGATGTTACAGTTAAATAAATTACAAAGCATGTAATGATCTGTTGAGCAATACATCTTTGGTGACCTGAATTTGCCGGGAATTTACCTTTGTTCAGTTTTATGCCAGTCGTTTATATACACCTGCATTCATGCCAAAATCCCGCCCTCCGGGCCAGCCGGTAGGATTTTGAATTAATTCCCGAATAAGTGAAATGCTGTTGAACCGGGTTGGTTCCAGGCTTTAGAACAGGAATTCAGGTGGAGGAAGGTTACGTTGAATGCCCGGAATTGGGTAATTTATAGTTTCGTAGGGGCTGTACCTGACGAAACTGCACAAATCAGTCGTTTCGTCCTGCTTGTCGGCAATGGCCGATTTAATGATGTTGTCAATAATTATCCGTGCAAGTTTATCCTGTGGCAGTTGATGGGCCTGCCGGTTATGCTGTTTTATTTTGGCAAGCAGTTTTTCCTCCTGCCTGTCGTTGATGCAAATATAGGTGGTATGTTTTTTACTCACAGTCTTTTTTACAATATCGTATAACCGGCCATCAACAATTATTTCATGTTTGTTTACCAAAATGATTTTGACTGAACTGCTCCCGGTGAAAGTAAAAGTGGTCAGATCTTTATCCTGCATGTTGCCGAGCCCCGACCACATTTGTTGCCGTAAGGCCTGGTGAATGATGTTTAAAACAATAAAATGGCCCAATGAATTATAAATCAATAATCCACAGAGCAATATCGAACCTGTTTTAAGGCAAACCTTTTGCATCAGGGCAAAAGTAATCAGAATTTAATGAACGATATGCACCCGGGCTTGTTTAAATAAAAAGTTCACCGTAATTTAGTTGTGGCAAAACATCAATCTATTTAAATACAATTAATATGTTATTCGACCTTGATCTGATCAGGAAAGTGTATTCCGGGCTACCTTTAAAGATTTCTAAAGCACGCTCACTCGTTAATCGTCCGCTTACCTTAAGCGAAAAAATTCTTTACAGCCACTTGTGGGATGAACTACCCGCGAAACCATTTGGCAGGGGAGTGGACTATGTGAATTTTGGTCCCGATCGCGTGGCCATGCAGGATGCAACCGCCCAGATGGCCCTGCTGCAGTTTATGACCGCCGGTCGCAGTCGTACGGCTGTGCCCAGCACCGTTCATTGCGATCATCTTATACAGGCCTCGGTAGGCGCCAGTGCCGACCTCGGTGTTGCGCTTTCGCAAAATAAGGAAGTGTATGATTTTCTCGAATCCGTTTCGGCGAAATACGGGATAGGTTTCTGGAAACCAGGGGCCGGCATCATACACCAGGTAATACTCGAAAATTATGCTTTCCCGGGTGGAATGATGATTGGCACCGATTCGCATACCGTAAATGCCGGTGGGCTCGGCATGATAGCCATTGGTGTGGGTGGAGCCGATGCCATGGATGTAATGGCCGGCATGGCCTGGGAACTTAAAATGCCCAAACTGATCGGGGT
>DGQJ01000366.1:0-624 GCA_002389705.1 Bacteroidales bacterium UBA4417 | reverse complement strand
CTCAAAGCAACCGGTCGCGCTGAAATTGCTTCATTAGCTGATGGAATTATGGCTGACCTGAGGGCCGATGAGGATGTGTATCATTCGCCTAAGAAATATTTCGACCAACTTATAGAAATTGACCTTGATAAGCTGGAACCATATGTTAACGGGCCTTTTACTCCCGATGCCGCATTCCCGGTTTCGGAGTTTGTAAAAGTTGTTAAAGAAAAGGGATACCCGCAAAAGCTTGAAGTAGGTTTGATAGGCTCGTGTACCAATTCATCGTACGAAGACCTGACCCGTGCTGCTTCCATTGCCAGGCAGGCTTCGGAAAAGAAACTTAAAGCCAAAGCTGAATTTGTGATTACACCAGGCTCTGAACTAATCCGTTATACTACCGAGCGCGATGGTTTACTTGGCGATTTCGAAAAGCTGGGTGGCGTGGTTATGGCCAACGCCTGCGGCCCTTGCATAGGTCAATGGAAACGGCATACCGATGATCCCGAACGGAAAAATTCAATCATCACTTCGTTTAACCGCAATTTTGCCAAGCGAAATGATGGCAATCCAAATACCCACAGTTTTGTGGCTTCGCCCGAAATAGTTACCGCTTATGCCATTTCCGGCGACCTGTGTTTTAAT
>DGQJ01000282.1:4886-13008 GCA_002389705.1 Bacteroidales bacterium UBA4417 | reverse complement strand
TGATCGAGGTCGCCGGTAACCACCAGGATGTGCGGCGCATCATTGATCCATGAACGCGAATAGCAGGGTTTCACTTTTTCCAGCATTTCTTTCGACGAAATTAACCAGAATTCCCAGGGCTGGTAATTGGATGCCGAAGGCGCTATCCGGCCGGCCTCAAGTATGCGGTTCAGGGTATCTTTATCCACCGGCTTAGCGGGATCGTAATTGCGGATACTTTCACGTTTGAGTAAAACTTCGTTAAAATCCATGACGTTGTGTTTTTATCAAAAATACAATTTTTTCAATATGTGTGTGATGTGGGAAATACATTTTTTTGGCTTGAGGAATGGAAGGTATAAGATGTAAGATGTAAGGTGTAAGGTGTAAGTTGTAAGCTGAAAGGGCGTCCAAATTTCCTTTCAATCTCCAATCCCCAATCTGCAATCCGCAATCAACAATCCGCAATCCTCTATTTCTTAGCCTTGGCTCCCATCACCAACTCAAGCATACCGCCATTCATAATATCTTCATGTTTCAGAATATATCCGTTCAATGGCTTACCATTGAGAAGAATTCGCTGTATGTAAATGTTTTTATCGTTCAGGTTCGTGGCTTTTACTGTGAACTGTTTCCCGTTTTCGAAGTTAAAAGTTGCCTTTTCAACCGAAGGCGAACCAATTACATATTCGTTGCTTCCGGGGCACACCGGGTAAAAACCGATGGAACTGAAAACGTACCATGCCGACATCTGTCCGCAGTCGTCGTTGCCGCAGAGCCCGTCGGTGGCATTGCGATACATGGTGTTTACAATCTGGTGAATACGTTCCTGTGTTTTCCATGGTGCGCCGGCAAAAACATACAGGTATGGCACATGGTGGCTGGGTTCGTTACCGTGAACATAGTTGCCGATCAACCCGGCAGCGGTAATGTCTTCCGATTCAGCAAAGTGTTTTTCGTCGAGTTTTACATTGAAAAGCGAATCGAGATGCGCAATAAATTTCTTGTTGCCGCCATGCAGGGCAATCAGTTTGAGCGGATCCTGGGGCACGTACAGCGAATAATTCCAGGCGTTGCCCTCAATAAATCCCTGGCGCTCGGTACTCAGCGGGTCGAAAGGCGACTGGAATGTGCCATCGCTTTTACGCGCACGCATGAAACCCGTACCGGCATCCCAGGTATAATTGTAGGCTTCGGCACGTTTTGCATACCCGGCAGCAATGTCGGCTTTGCCCATTTTTGCTGCCATTTGGCTTATACAGTAATCGTCGTAGGCATACTCAAGGGTTTTGGAAGCCGCATTCGACGATTTATCGGCCGGCACATAGCCATATTTCATATAATCGCCAATACCGTCGTTGGGGGCATAAGTCGCACTTGCAATGCAGGCGTTAAGCGCTTTCGCAGGATCGAAACCGGTTATACCTTTCATATATGCATCGGCAATTACCGAAACGGCATGGTACCCGATCATGCACCAGTTATCGTTTGCATGGTGGCTCCAAACCGGCAGTATGTGGTGTACGCTTTGTTGCTGATGAGCCAACATGGAATTTATCATATCCGAAGTTCGTTTTTGCTGTACCAGCGTAAACAAAGGATGCAGCGCCCTGTACGTATCCCAGAGCGAAAAAGTGGTATAGTTTTCGAAACCTGTGGCTTTGTGGTTGTTGTGATCGAGCCCACGGTACATGCCATCCACATCCATGTAGAGGGTTGGTGATAAAAATGCGTGATACATGGCCGTGTAGAAAATAATTTTCTTTTCGTCGGAAGCCTCAATCGTGATGCGGCTCAATTCTTTATTCCAATCATTTTCTGCCTGTTGGCGAACCTGGTCAAAATTCCAGCCCGGGATTTCGGCCTGCAGGTTTTTCAGCGCGCCTTCGGTACTGACAGGTGAGAGTGCAAATTTTACAAGTATTTGTTCCCCGGCTTTGGTATCGAAGCTGAAATACGTTTTCAGTTTCCGGCCCGACATTTCGGGAAAGTCTTTGGTGGTGTTGAATTTACGATAGAAATCGCTGTAAGCCAGTTTTGCCTCATCGCGGCAGCCATAATTGCGGATAGGTTTCGAAAACACCATGGCAAAATACATGCTGCGTTCGCGTGCCCAACCCTGGGTTTGCCTGTATCCGGTAACCAGGGTATCATTTTCCACCCTGATGGAACTCCACACCACCTTTCCATCGTAGTTGTAAATACCAGCCACCATATCCAGGATGATGTTTGCCTGGTCGCTTTCGGGAAAAGTGTACCGGTGAAAACCAACGCGCGAACTTGTTGTGAGTTCAGCTTTGATGTTGTAATCACTGAGCATTACGGAATAATATCCGGTTTTTGCAACCTCCGTATCATGCGAAAAACGACTCCGGTAACCACTTTCGGGGTGGGTGGCTGTACCCGGGTTAAGCTGCACTTTCCCGGTTGTGGGCATCATCAGGAAATCACCCAGGTCGCTGTGCCCGGTTCCTGAAAAGTGTGTATGGCTGAAACCCACAATGGTTTTATCCGAATACTGGTACCCTGCACAATAACGGTAAACATCTTTAACATAACCCTGCCCGACGGAATATTGTATGGTATCGGTTTCGGGGCTCAGCTGCACCATGCCAAAAGGTACGGTGGCGCCGGGGTAAGTATGCCCCATTTCGTTAGTGCCTATAATAGGATTTACATACGATGCAGGTGATTGGGCGTAGCCGAGTAGCGTTACCAGGGTTAAAAACGCAGTGATGAAATTTGTTTTCATAAGTCAATTGTTTCGGTGGCTAAGGTAAATAATGAAATGCAGATAAGACTCTATTTTCTGAGGGAATCGGCGATATTTTTAAACGCATCAGCGAGCCTGATTAATTTTAAGAAATCCACTGAAATATTACAGATATCACAAAAAAATTATACCTTTGCCGCGTTATCGCGTGGAAAAATTTGATTGCTTGCAACCACAGGAAAAAATGCTAAAACATGATTTCGCTGCAATTCTCAAATATTCCCCGGCCTTTTTTTCAATTTTAAACCTCTTAACAAAACAGAGATGGGATATTTATTCACATCAGAAAGTGTGTCGGAAGGCCATCCCGACAAAGTTGCAGACCAGATTTCAGATGCATTGCTGGATGAATTTTTACGCTTTGATCCGGAAAGTAAAGTAGCATGCGAAACACTTGTTACCACCGGGCTGGCTGTTTGCAGCGGTGAAGTTCGTACTGCCGGTTACGTCGACATTCAGAAAATAGTTCGCCGTACCATCGAGCGGATTGGATATACAAAAGCCGAATATCGTTTTGATAATAACTCGTGTGGTGTTATTTCGACCATTCACGAACAATCCGACGATATTTACATGGGTGTTGATCATTCGAGACCAGAAGATCAGGGCGCTGGTGACCAGGGGATGATGTTTGGCTATGCCAGCAACGAAATGGATAACCTCATGCCTATGCCGATTGAGCTTTCGCATATTATGTTGCAGGAAATGGCTGCCATACGCCGCGAAGGTAAAAAAATGAAATACCTTCGTCCCGACAGCAAATCGCAGGTTACCATCGAATACGACGAGCGCAACCGCCCTGTTCGCATCGATACCATAGTAGTTTCCACACAGCATGACGAATTCATTCTTCCGGCCGACTCATCGCGCGAAGCCGCCAAGGCAGCCGAAAAAGCCATGCAGGACCAGATAGCCGAAGATGTTAAAAACATACTCCTGCCACGTGTAAAAAGGACACTTCCTTCGCGTGTACGCAAACTTTTTGGCGACGATGTCAAATACTTTGTCAATCCTACCGGCAAGTTTGTGATTGGTGGCCCACACGGGGATACCGGTTTAACCGGGCGTAAAATTATTGTCGATACCTACGGCGGTAAAGGTGCGCACGGGGGTGGTGCTTTTTCGGGTAAAGATTCCTCGAAAGTGGATCGCTCGGCAGCTTATGCTGCGCGCCATATTGCCAAAAACCTGGTTGCTGCCGGCGTTGCCGACGAAGTACTGGTGCAGGTTGCCTATGCCATTGGTATTGCCGAACCGGTTGGCGTGTATGTAAACACCTACAAAACAGCCAAGGTGAAAGATGCCGATGGTAAAAAACTGACCGACGGACAGATTGCCGAAAAAGTGCACAAAATTTTCGATCTGCGTCCTTATGCTATCGTTCAGCGTTTCGGGCTTAAAAACCCGATTTTCGAGCGCACTGCATCTTACGGTCATTTCGGCCGCGATTATTACAAAGCCGAAGTGGAAGTGTACTACAAAAATGGCAGCACCCGTACCGAAACTGTGAATGGAAAAGAAAAATACTTCAAAGAAGTTGAATTCTTCGGATGGGAAAAAGTGGATAGCGTTGACCAGATCAAGAAAGAGTTTGGGTTGTAGTACAAACCACTTATAATAAAAAAAGAGGCTGTTCCGAAAGGGCAGCCTCTTTTTAATTTACAGTGTCACTCACCTGAAAAAGGTGAGCCGACACAGTTAAAAAAGATTTTCCAGCAACTGGTCCTCTACCAGGTTGGGCAAGGTTACTTTGAGCAGGGGTTCTTTTTCCATGGCCCGTTTGATACTGAAAACGGCCCCCTCGTTCCTGGCCCAGCTGCGGCGCGAAATGCCGTTGTTTACATCCCAATGCAGCATCAGGTGAAGCCTGCAGTCGCATTCTGTGCTGCCATCGAGGAGCATGCCGAAACCGCCGTTAATTACTTCGCCCCAACCAACGCCGCCACCATTGTGAAGGCTGATCCAGGTGGCGCCCCTGAAGCTGTCGCCCACAAAATTCTGAACTGCCATATCGGCTGTAAAGCTCGACCCATCGTAAATATTTGAAGTTTCGCGGTAAGGTGAATCGGTTCCCGAAACATCGTGATGATCGCGGCCCAGCACCACCGGACCTTTTAATTTTCCTTGCCTGATGGCCTGGTTAAATGCGGCTGCAATTCGGGTGCGGCCTTCGCAATCGGCATACAAGATGCGCGCCTGCGACCCGACCACCAGCTTATTTTGCTTGGCTTCTCTGATCCACCGGATGTTATCGTGCATCTGCTGCATAATTTCGGCAGGCGACTCCAGCGCCAGTTTCTCAAGCACTTCCATGGCAATCTGGTCGGTAGTATCCAGGTCGGCCGGATCGCCTGAAGCACACACCCAGCGGAAAGGGCCAAAGCCATAGTCGAAACACATGGGACCCATAATATCCTGCACATACGAAGGATACCTGAAGGTTTCTTCGTTTTTCATGATATCGGCTCCGGCGCGTGAAGCTTCGAGCAGGAAAGCATTCCCGTAATCGAAAAAGTACATTCCATTGGCAGTAAGCCGGTTAATGGCATTTACTTGCCTGCGAAGCGATTCCTGTACTTTTAACCTGAATTTTTCGGGTTCAAAAGCCATCATGTGGTTCGATTCTTCGAATGATAAACCGGCAGGATAATATCCCCCGGCCCAGGGATTGTGGAGCGAGGTTTGGTCGGAACCAATCTCTACTTCAATATTTTCGTCGGCAAGCTTTTCCCACAAATCAACAATATTGCCTTGATACGCAATGGATACCGCCTTTTTTTCAATTTTAGCCTGCCTGATCCTTTCAATTATTTTACCGAGGTCATCGTACACTTCGTCGACCCAGCCCTGCGAGTAACGGGTGTGTACAGCCTTTGGATTTATTTCGGCTACCACGCCTACGGCTCCGGCTATGACCGCTGCTTTGGGTTGTGCACCCGACATGCCACCCAGCCCCGAAGTGACAAAAAGTTTCCCTGCAAGTCCTTCGCCCGATTTCTGAACCTTGCGGCCGGCATTCAGCACCGTTATGGTAGTTCCATGCACAATTCCCTGGGGGCCGATATACATGTACGATCCGGCTGTCATCTGCCCGTATTGTGTAACCCCGAGGGCATTAAAACGTTCCCAGTCGTCGGGTTTCGAGTAATTCGGGATCATCATTCCATTGGTAACCACTACCCTNNACCAGTGTCTGTTCATCGGTCATCTCCGAAAGGTATTTCATGGTGAGCAGGTACTGGGCCCAGTTTTGGAATACAGCCCCGTTGCCGCCGTAGGTAATCAGTTCGTGCGGATGCTGTGCCACTGCAGGATCGAGGTTGTTTTGTATCATAAGCATGATGGCGGCCGCCTGCGGGCATTTGGCAGGGTACTGATGAACCGGCCGGGCATACATGTCGTATTGCGGGCGAAAACGGTACATATAAATACGCCCGTATTTTTTTAGCTCATCGGCAAACTCCTTTGCCAGCACTGCGTGATGCCGGGCATCGAAATAGCGCAAGGCATTACGGATAGCTAATTTTTTCTGCGGAGCTGATAAAATATCCTTGCGTACCGGGGCATGATTTACCTTCGGATCGTAGGGGAGTGGTTCCGGAAGTACAGATGGAATTCCTTGTTTTACTGCGGTTTGAAAGTCGTTCAGGTTCATTTGCGTTTAAAAATTTTAAGCCTGGTTTTAATGGTTGGGGTGCTGCAAAATTAAACTAATAATGATCTGAAAAAAGACAATTACAAGGCAAAATGGAACACAAGTTTCCATGCACTGTTTTCGTTAAACGTGGGGAAAGAATATGGCCCGTACCGATAGAACCAGGCGAATCCGACATCTGTTAAACCCAGCCGGAGCATTTTATTGATCACAATTCCCGATTCATAATATCCTTTTTCATAGCTTTTTATTCCCTCTTTTACATGGTTTTCGGGATGCCTCAGCCGCCCGACTCCAAGGTTGGTGACCAGTTCGGGTTCGGGCGAAAAGAATTTTGACCGGAATAACAACTTCCCGAAGTTATGCGACAAAAACAAGGTAACATAACGGTCGGCCGTAAATTCATCCATGCGCATAGTGGCAAAGCTCCCTGGCGAATACAAGGTGAATGGACGGTACGAAGCATTCGCATTGTAAAGGTTTGTGTATGGAATATCGCGGTCGATAAAGCCGGCCAGCACTTTAAATGTAGATGTTCCCAGGTATTTGGTAAACAACGATTTTGTGATTTTCAAGTCGTAGCGGTTGTATTCAAACTGCCCGTTCAATAAATCTTTAAAACCATGGGCCATATAAAACTGAACGATAGGATAATCAGTTCCCAGCGAGATGGTCGATTGCGGGTTGCGCAGGAATTTCTCACCAAAAGCATAACGCATGCTCACACAAGCTTCGGTAAAAGTATACTCAGCCGAGGTAACCTGTATATTATCATCATTGCCGATAACATATTTGTAGTCGTACAACGGGTTACGTTTGTAATTTGAAAACCCGGCTTCAGCTGTCAGGTATTTGAAAACCCTCGAACCCAGTTGTGCGCCATAACTGCGTGTGTGGTCCATGGTTACAACCATAATGTCGCGGAATTTTTCGGGGTTCAGCAGGTTGCGTGTATTGTCAAATTTGGAATCAGCGCCAGCTTCATCAATATCGTCGAAAAATTTAGCAGTGAATTTAAAATCCCGGTTTCGGTCGAATATCAGGGTTCCGTCGGCACCGTACTTAAATTTATGATCTAAAAATCCATACGCCCCGTATCCGCCAATTTTAAACCAGGTACTCACTTTATCAGAAGTAGCCAGGCGAAGCCCTGTGCGAAGCCCTTCGTAATGGTTCACTTTAAACAGGTTATCGAGGTACAGGTCTATATATCCGAAAGTAAGTTTCCCGTTCATCAGGGCCCCGATTTTACGGGTCATTTTGTCGAAATTATTTGCCTTACCTACGCTATCAACGAAACTATATGTTTTTTTGTCGAGTGCGGAAAGTGAATCGACCCTGTATTTATTCCAGATTTTATCGGGTTGGGTATAGGCTTCGGGCTGAACATCTATTTCGATGGCGCCAAACTGGTTTCGTTTCAGTTCAGGTTTCAGGTTTATCTCCGAAATATAACTTTTGCCCCGTCCCTTCATCCGGAGTGTGGTCTTCTGCGCACTATCGATGGTAATGGCTGCATTTTTAAAGATGATATCCGTATTGAGTTGTACCGGGAACCAGTGCGTACTGTCGATAAAATCGTACAGTTGCTGAATTTTTATGGCAAACAATGCGCCTTCGTGCGCGGGGGCGGCTATCACATTGCGGATGGCAAAACCATTGGTGCTGATGTAAAGCGTTCCTTTCAGCCCTTCGAAATTGGTATTCAGCAGCGG
>DGQJ01000282.1:3155-4720 GCA_002389705.1 Bacteroidales bacterium UBA4417 | reverse complement strand
TCGATGGGAGGGATGCTGTCGTTTTCGGGACCTAATATTGTTTTTTCGTACGAAGTATACGAAAATGAAGGTAAACGCTCGTGATCGTTAATTTCGCGATTAGCAATTACCTGGCTGATAATGCGATTGGCGGGGTTGTTGCCGGGTTTTATAACTATTTCAGGTAGTTCATAAGCTGTTTTTTTCAGCCTGACCAGGATTTCTTTTTCGGTTTTATCCAGTGTAAATACCACAGGTTCGTAGCCTATATAACTGATGTATAACCTGGCTACCGGTTTAGAGGCCTGCAGCATAAACCTGCCGTCGATATCGGAAATGCAGCCTTCAGTCCCGTTCTCAACCTGAATGCTGACAAATGCCAGCGCGTCGCGGGTATCAGAATCGATTACCTTGCCTTTGATCAGAACTTGTTGAGCTGCAGACTGAATGATGATAAAAAAAAACAGGAAAGGCAAAATAAGCAATGCCTTTGTATTTTTTGGCATAAATAGTTTTTGAAAGAAACCCCAAAAGTAGACAAAAAAAGGAAAGGTGTCGACGGCTTTTGAGTCGGGGCCTGCACCGCTTGCTAATCAAAAAAATTGTACATTTGGTATATGATAATACTATCCAAAACTAATATTCCGGCTAAGCCAGGCCTGTAAAAGCCTTTCCACATTCCGGCCTTAAGCCGGCAACAGGTATTTTTTCAGCCTGACAACTAAAACTTTATTCTTACACCTTACCCCTTACGCCTTAAACCTTAAACCATATCCCTTACACCTCAAAACACGCCCTTTCATCCCGATCCCATCCATGCCGGCACATCAATCCATACACGAATACTACCTGCAGCAGCATCGTAATATTGAGTATTACCTGGAGCAATGTGCCCAAAAAGCAGAGGCTGAACTGGTTCACGAACTTCGACTGAGCATAAAAAAACTGCGGGCATTTCACAAGCTGGCCGGTCCGCTGTGCCCCGAAGCTGCTGATGAGCAGATACATGTGAAGCGCCGGGTTCGGAAACTTTTCAGGATAGCCGGGCAGCTGCGTGACACACAGGTGCAGCTTCACCTGCTGGTAACGCACGAACAACTCACCGGGGAACAATACCCCGAATTCAGCAAATGGCTGCTGAAACGCGAGAAAAAACGGATTGCCCGATTCGGATACGGGCCACAACCAGTCTGGCCTCCAGCCAAAGCCGAAATATCCCATCAGCAGCTCGGCGACTGGCTTGCTTCAGCCGGCGATGACACCATAAAAAGTGTGGCCACCACTGTGCTTACTGGCCTGGTAACCCGTGTACGACGGCTGGCCAGCGGGCACCTGAGCGATCGCAACCTTCATCGTGTTCGTACGCTTACCAAGCAGGTACGTTATATCCTTTCCATCATGCACCATAGCTACCCTGAGTATAGTTTTCAAGAAATCGCGGTTGAATCGCTCCGCGAGATTGAAGCCGTGGCCGGTTATTGGCACGACACCCTGGTAAAACTGGAACTGTTGGGAAAATGTATGGAAAAACTGCATTTCGAAGATGAGCAAAGCAGGCATAAATACGAAAAGTTTTATACCGAATG
>DGQJ01000282.1:2437-3141 GCA_002389705.1 Bacteroidales bacterium UBA4417 | reverse complement strand
GTATATTTGTATTTAATTGATATACAGTTATCAAGATTGGTAAATAACAATTGCAGGGGTAAAATTATTCATTCGGACATGGCAGATAAATTCATAGGTTATATTGTTTTATGTGCAGTTTTTGCATGGTCCTGTTCAAAAGATCCGGAACCTGTTAATAACCAAGATGGCATATATGCGATTCGAAGTATCAACTATTCAGGCAAGACTTACAACCGGTTTATTTATAATACGGCAGGCAAAATTGCTGAATACCAGAGTTTTTATTTTTGTTGCAGGTATACCTATAATGAAAATGGTCTTTTGATAAAAGAGGAAAGCGCGAATGCTGACGGTATGCAATCATCAGCCACTACCGGAGGAAAGGAACTGATGACCTCCCAAAACTCAATTTTTACAAGTTATGGTTTGTACATATACGAACACGATAGCTTGTTGAAGCAGAAAATATATTACCGCGAAAATAACGGAGTCTTCGAACTGGTGTCGAAAAGCAGTTTTGANNTTACCAGGCAGAGACAATACAGTTACCTTGCCCAGGAAGGTGAAGGGCCGGTTTTGATACGTGAAACAACTTATTCCTTTGATAATAAGAACAATCCTTTTTTCATTTTTAAGCAAACCGGCTCTCCGGGAATTTTCTCTAATCCAAACAATATCACCGAAACCAGTTCTACTTTATTTATTGAAGTTCCCGGAATTGA
>DGQJ01000282.1:0-2371 GCA_002389705.1 Bacteroidales bacterium UBA4417 | reverse complement strand
GTAAGGTCAATCCCGGTTTGGTTGGCCAGGCACACCAGCACAAAAAGCACATCAGCCAGTTCGTCGGCTAGGTCGGCATTTTTATCCGACTCTTTTTCACTTTGTTCGCCATACCTGCGCGCCATGATGCGTGCCACCTCGCCCACTTCTTCCATCAGGATGGCAGTATTGGTAAGCTCATTAAAATAACGGACGCCGGTAGTTTTTATCCAGGTATCAATGGTTTGCTGCAGTTGTTCTATGGTCATGCTGAATTTCGTTTTTCGGGATTTCTCCGATTTATTCCTTTACCTCAAGCCTGAACCCGGTGCCATGTACATTAACAATTGAAATATCGGGATCGTCTTTCAGGTATTTACGCAGCTTGGTGATAAACACATCCATGCTCCGGCCAATAAAATAATTATCGCTGCCCCACACCGCTTTCAGTGTTTTTTCGCGGGCAATAAGCTGGTTTTTGTGGGCGTAAAGCACGCGAAGCAGTTCTACTTCCTTGGTGGTAAGCCCGATGCGCTTGTCGTCGATACGAAGTTCGTGGTTGGCCGAGTCGAAGGTATATTTGCCCAGGGCATACACGCCGTTGTTGTTAGGCACGGCCTGCCCGTTCGGGTCCTGCTGCTGGCAACGGCGGAGTATGGCCCCGATGCGCAGTTCCAGTTCTTCGCTGCTGAATGGTTTTGTAATATAATCGTCGCAGCCGGCTTTAAAACCACTTACGCGGTCTTCCATACGGTCGCGGGCGGTTAGAAAAATAATGGGAACCTGCGGATTTTTCTCACGGATTTCGGTAGCCAGTGTAAAGCCATCTTTTCGTGGAAGCATCACATCGAGGATAAGCAGGTCGAAATTTCCCGATTTGAAAATTTCGAGGCCTTCAACGCCATCCATGGCCCTTACAACTTCATGATCCTGCAGTTCCAGGTAATCGCAGAGCACATCGCCCAGGTTAATATCATCTTCAACCAACAATATTTTTGTTTTCATAACACAATGCTAATTAGGTGAAACATGGTTCAGGTAATCAAGCGGTAATGATATTTCGAAACGGCTGCCTTTGCCCGGCTCGCTGTGCAGTATAATGCTGCCGTTATGGGCTTCAACCAGGCGTTTTACATAATAAAGTCCAAGCCCGAAGCCTTTCACATTGTGCACATTGCCGGTATGCACGCGGAACAGCTTACGGTAAACGCGTTTCTGGTTCTCCTTGCTGATGCCAATGCCTTTATCTTCGACCGCAATTACAATGTGGTCGTTACGGTTATAAGTGCTGAGGGTTATTTCGGGTTTTTCGGGCGAGTATTTGTTGGCATTATCAAGCAAGTTCACGATGATGTTTTCAATATGCATTTCATCGGCATAAGCCTTATGGTTTAAAGCCTCGAGATGCAGTTTTAAAGCACCGTTTCTTTCCTTTACCAATAACTGGTAGCTTTCGGAAACCTTATGTACCAGCTGGTGTATATCGATGGATTTAAATTCGAGGTTAAAAGTGCCACGGTCCAGCGAGGCAAGTTTCAGCACATGTTCCACCTGGTTTTTAAGCCTGATATTCTCATCGTAAATAATGCCCGCGTATTTTTTAGCCCGTGTTTCGGATGCCAGTACCGATGGCTTGAGCAGCATTTCGCTGGCCAGCGAGATGGTTGCAATGGGGGTTTTAAACTCGTGGGTGATATTGTTCACAAAGTCACTCTTCATTTCCGAGATTTGTTTTTGTCGCAGAAACGAATAAATAGTGAAAATAAACCCGCACACCAGCACTACCAGCAACACGAAACATACAAACAGCCACCAGAAAATACTCTGCATGGCCAGGTTTTTTTCGTGTGGGAACCAAACCCCGAGCATCAACTGGTCGTTTTTAAAAAGGCAGGATAGCGAAGCCACATGCGATGACCTGAGGAGTTGCTTTTCGAAACCAGGCTTCGAGATATATTCAGTCTTGCCTGCATTTTGCCGGTAAATTCCGTACACGTATGACTGGTTTATTCCTGCTTCTGAAAATTCACGGTTTATGATGGGGCGAAGGGCGCTCACATTTATTCCGTGTTCGGGCAAAATATTTTCTTCCATGCAGCCACGGTTGCAAAACAATCCCTCGGGACAGGTGTCGGCTTTGTTTTCGTACATCTGGTTTACAGCGCCTTTCAGGGCCAGCCGTACACGACTGTCGAACTGTTCTTCGTGCAGCAGCATGGCATTGCGGATCCAGTAAAACTGGATGAAAATAATGCCTGCCAGGGCAATACCGGTAATGGAAACGATAATTAAAAAAGTTCTTTTCTTCACATTTTCAAAATTAGGAAGTTAAACCTTACGGCTACCGGCAGTTAACAAAATATTAACAAAGCTAAGCCAAATTTGATTGCAT